>NZ_JBFVFE010000047.1:0-32617 GCF_052728615.1 Mariniflexile sp.
CTCATGGTACAAATATAAGGCATAGCCATCAGAACATTACCACCTGCAAAGCAGGTGGATTTTTAAGATAAATTAAAACTATCAATAAAGCCACTACTGTTTTCTTAACTATTTTCATTGATTTGTTCCTTTCTATTTAAAATTTAATTTGAAATGTTGCATACCAATTTCTTGGTGATGATGGAATAATACCAGGTCCGGGATAACCGGTTGCCCGCCTTGTAAAATAACTGGTGTTGAGTACATTATTTATTCCTGTTTCTAATTTGAATACTTTGTAGCTGTATGATAATGAGATGTCAAGGATATCATATTCCGGAATTTCGCCAATAACGCCGCTTAAGGTCGCTTCTTTGGAATTTGTGGCATCTGTAAATTGGCTTCCCAAATAGCTATATTGAATATTTGCCAATAAGTTTTTATAGCCTCCTTGAAGTCCTGTTTTTAAATTTAAATTCGGTACAAATTCTACCTTATTCCCTTTAATGCCTGCCTGGTCAGAAGCAGTGTATTCGGAATTTATGATGGAGGTATTGATGAAATAATTCAGTTTTACATTATTGTTTAAACCAAAAATCTTCTTCAAATTAAAATCGAACAACGATTCCACGCCATACATAACGGCATCGCCCACATTACCGCGCTCACTGGTTACACGACCATCGGACGAGCCTTTTTGTACAAAACCGATTCTGTTGTTGTAAAACAGACCAAAGACACCTAAATCATAAGAAACTATGTTTTTAAAATTCCCCCTGATGCCTAAATCTGCCGTAAAACCATCCTCATCTGTAATATTCGGGTTTATTGAAAATGCTGGATTCGTAATATTGATATCTGAAAACGTCACCGAACGGTAATTCTGCGACAGGTTTCCATACGCTTCAAAATTCACATTAGGCTTATAACTCAAACCCAAACCTAACAATACAAACGAACGATCGAAATTTTGGTTTTCCTCTACCGTTTCCTCAAAAATAACATTGCCCGCAGCATCGGTATTGATGCGCTTGTAAAACCCATCACTTTGTGTTTTTATGTACTCAAAGCGAAACCCCGGCGTTACCGAAAATTGGTCTGAAACATAAAAAATATTTTCACCAAAAACCGAGGTGTTTAAGTTTGGCAAATCAAATTGGGATTGACTGGGATAGTTAGGAAACTCGGTAGTTGCAAAATTAAAATCGGGTCCTGTTCCATCACTTCCCGGGCCTTGTTGCTGGAAGTTATCTGCCTTATAAAATTTGGCACCAATTAAAAAGGTCGCATCTTTATTGAAGATGGTGTATTTTGTCAATAATCGAGACTCCAATCCAAAATTATTAAACTCGCCTTTTATTAAATCGCGTTCATTGCCAGGATCCAATTGATTCACTCGATTCGTTCTGAAACCCAAAGCATCCCTAGAGGCGTTCAATCCAAAAAAATTAAAAGTAAAATTGGTTTTTTCTGAAAATTTATGGGCCAGTTTTAAGTTGTAAAGCAACCAATTTACCTCAAACCAATTACGGGCTCGGTTACTTTGATAGGGATTTTCATTAAACATGGCATCGGTTAACCCACCAGCCTGTTGCGCCAAATAATTTAAGTAGGTCACTTCGGCTGTTAACTTGGTTTTTTCAGTAAACTGATATCCCAAATGGCCAAACACATTTTTAGATTCAAATTCGGAATTTGGCCGAAACCCATCTCCTTTTTTATAGTTGAAAAAAGTGTAATAACTCCATTTGTTCTTAGTGCCACTTAAACTGGTGAAATTGGTGTACAGTCCAAAATTCCCCAACGTGTTTCTCGTGATTATTTCCAAAGGTTTATTGGGGTTGGGCGACTTCATTTTAAAATTGATCAAGCCTCCAAATTGGGTGCCGTATTGCAACGATGCGGCGCCACGTATGACTTGGATTTCTTCCAACCCCTCTGATGCTGGCGTGTAGTAACTTTCTGGATAGCCCAAAACATCGGCGCTAATATCGTAGCCATTTTGCCGGGTGTTGAAATTGGCGGTTCGGTTGGGATCCAATCCACGACCACCGATATTAAGCTGCAAACCCGCATCGTCATTTTGGTAAATGTTTAAACCTGCCACTTGACTGTATATTTGGCGCGCATTGTTGGAAGCCAAATTTGCCATGGATTGCTCCACCAAAATAACTTCTGTTTTTTTACCGGCATAAATGGCGGTTTCCTCCACATCCTTCAATCGCTTTAATTCAAAAATCCGTTGTTTTCTGGCGGTAACCTCAACTTCTGAGAGGTTTTGGGTTAAATCCTTTAAAACCATATTTAATGTTGAAGTGGTTTCCGTTTGAACAGTAATTTCTTCCACATTATATTCAAAAGAAAAAAACACCAAAGTCATTTCTTTTTTAGATGTTTGAAACTGAAAATAGCCCGAAGTATCGGTGGTTGCTAATAATCCAGAAGC
Source organism: Mariniflexile sp. (assembly GCF_052728615.1). NCBI lineage: Bacteria > Pseudomonadati > Bacteroidota > Flavobacteriia > Flavobacteriales > Flavobacteriaceae > Mariniflexile > Mariniflexile sp. The sequence goes on from NZ_JBFVFE010000047.1 coordinate 2,426, forward strand.
TTTATCATACACGTGTACATTGGCGATGGGTTTGCTGTTTTCTGAAAAAGTAACCGTACCGGAAACAGTCTTTTGGGCAAAAACCGACACACTAAAAATGAGTGCCAATATAATTTTAAAGTCCTTTAATGTCATCCTTAAATGGTAAAATCCAATGTTTTGGTTTAAATGATTCTTTTTGGGCGTACAGATTTACGTTTTTGTCAATAAACGGGGCACTTAATCTGCCGTTTAATGCCACATAACTCTCCACAAAAACCTGTACATTTTTATGTCCTTGCGCTATAAAATGATTGCCTAAATAATGAGCGTATTCCAAGATAAAATCGGGTTGAAAACTCATTTGTTTTTCCTGAAATGTAGTCAGAAAATCAGAATTATCCACAACAAAACCCTGTCCTGTGCTGCCATCCACAATCTTGAAGGTTGTATAGCCCATTTTTTCCATGAGCATCACGCGCCACGAAAAACGGTAACCTTCTTCGGTCCAGAATAATTCGTGGGGATAGAGTAAATATCTGAATGGAAAAAGCAGTTGAATACACAAAAATGCACCAACAACAATCAGTATTGGTTTTCTGTAATGGAACTTATAAGTCTCCACTTTTAAAATGGAAACTGTTTTGTTTTTGAGCTGAAGAATCTTCTTTAAAAAATTGATGATTTTTTTATGGAAATCAGCATCAAAAAAGATCAATGCCGAAACAATCATGATAAACGGAAACATGCCAATAGGGAACAGAACCCTTGTAAACACATGAAAAACAACCACTAATATAAAGGCAAACCAACGAGTCTTCTTATACAATAATAAAAACGGAATGCTTAAATCGTACAAAGCACCGCTCCAACTCATGGCGTAATGAAACCAGTTTTGGTGCATGAGGTTTTCGCCAATAAAGGGCAAATCGTATTTAGAATGCAGCCATATTTTTAAAGGTTGCGCTTTAAGTAACCAATCGCTATTAAGTTTTGCCAGACCCGCGTAAAAATAAACGATGCCCAAAAGGAGCTTTATACTATCTATAGTCCATTTTGGGATGTACTCAAAGCTTTTCTTTTTAAGAACATTATCTAACGAAAAAAAGGCATTTGCCGGTAAAAATATCAATAAAAAGCTCAATACACTTATAAAGTAATAGTGGTTTAAATAGGTGGTTTTATCCATCAATTCGATATAGGTAAAACTTAAAAAGAAGGCAATAATGGCAAATCGATATTTTAAACCCAAAGCTATAAACAAAGCGGAAAGCCCACATATTGCAAACAGTACATACGTATAAATGCCTAATGGTTTTATAAATTCAAAGCCGTAATATGAAAAATGGAATTTTGGTTTGATGTATAATGTAGCGATCCAACCATGGTACCAAAACCGGATGATACTTAAACCCATCATTGTACCAAAAAATATACGAAATACAGCCAAAGGTGCCGCATGGGTAGTTTGGCTTAGATATGTTTTGATGTTGAACACGATTTTCTAAAAATTAAACCTACAAGGTTTTCAAAACTTTGCAGGTTATAAACTTCAACTAAATAATTGGGTGTTAGACCTGTAAGCCCCGATAGCTATCGGAATTAAAAACCTAACAGGTCTTTACGAAAAAGGCTTACAACACAACCTTTCTGTTAATTTTATGCTTTATTAATCGCCATCGGCATCAACAAAATCTACGCTTATATTAAAAGCTTGAAGCATATCTACCTTCAATGATACCACTGCCAATTGAAGCGCATCATAAGCTTGGGTCATTTTGGTATTGTCTGTATTGATTTGAGAATAAAAACTTCCATTTAAAACTTCTATTTTTTGGCGCGCCACATCAAATCTTGAGTTGATCAAAGTCACTAAATCGTTTCGTTCCAAATAAACCAAATAACTTTTAAAACTTTCGCCAGTAGTCGTGCCGTTATATTTTTTTCCATTAAATACATCTTGCACTGCCTTTAAAGCTTCTAAAGCCAATTCTTTTGAAACATCTTTTCTATAGAATGCTTCCACTTTTTCCGGTAATGGAGTGGTTGAAAACACACCACTCGGAATTCCGAATTTGCTGGCACGAAGACTTTTTTCATAATAGAAAATATAATCATTCACGATTTTATTCAACGAACTTGTCGCTGTATTTTCTGTGCTCGTTACAAATTGGTCGCGATATAGCGTCGTCCAATCTGTAATCACTTGTTGCGTTAAAGTATCCATTTGATTGACAACCGCATTCATATAGGCTTTATAGCCTTGCGCATTAGCATTGGTCGTGTATTTTGCAAGAATCGAAGCGTCATCGGCAGCCACACCATATAACAGATAATCCAACGCCGGAAAGCCTTGTGCATCGTGATATGCAGAAGAATTCAAGTCGTAATTACCACTGCTCACGCCAGTTTCAATATCCAAAACCGTTGTTGGATAGATGTTCATAAAAAAGTAATATTGGTTAAGCGCTTCCGCCTTTCCAATATTGAACATTTCCACATGCTGCCAAGCTTTGTAGGCTGTTAGCCAATTGGTACGAGCGGCATCCAGATTTGTTTGATTTGGCGTTGTTGCAAACGTTTGAATGGATGTTTTGAGCGCGGTCAATTTCGGTCCAAAATCCTGCAACGACGGAATGATGATATTGTCGGCAAGGTTGACCAATAATTCCGAACGGTTGAAGCCATCCGGCACTTTTCCCGATGAATTATCGGAAGCACTACAAGCGGCAATGAGCGCAATGGAAAAAAGAATGGCAATTTTTCGTATCATGTTATTTGTTTTAATGGTATTCAAAGCAATAGCGTCTTCACAACGAAAACGCTATTGTGTATTATTATTGGTTTTAATTGGCCGCGGCTTCCACTGTAAACCCAAATCGTGCCGCAATGGTTGCTGACATCGCATCCAATGTTGCAGGTGTTACATCCCAAAAACCATTGCCAGCCATCAGTTGTGCTAAAAATGCCGTTACTTCCAAATTTGTAAAATAGGGTTCGTTAGTGTTCGGTTTTCTCGTGAACTGTAAACTGTTGATGAACCCGAGGCCCTCTGACAGACCATTAAACGCCTTTGCCATATCGTTTTCCGCCAGACTCGCTTTACCTTCCTGAAGGTAAACGACGGCACGGACACCAATCACTTTCGAGATGTTTTCGCGAATTATTTGGGCCTGTTCATCCCTAACCGTGTAGTTCTTGGCAACAATTGCAGCCCTTCCCAGTTTGAAGGCGTTGTAGATGGCAGTTGCTGTTCCGGCAAAATCAGCATCTGCGTCCACTTGGTCCAAATAGGTGTTCAAGAAATTATCCGCTCCCAAAACAGGCATGGCAGGATTGGCCTCGTTACCATATAAATAACCATAGGCTTCATCCCAACTGTGCTCCATGGTGGTAAAGTTAGTGCCGTCTTCCACCACATTATTGTTATTATTGGCGATATTAGAAGCGTCATCCAGCACAGACGTGCTCAAATAGTGATTCATTATCTGGTCGGACATTAAGCCTCCAATCAAAGATTTTGCAATGGCCTGGTTCAATAGCACTCCTTTGGCGTTAACATAGCGTATGGGACCACCTCCCGATTGTTGTAATTGTCCTGCGGTACCTGCTGTTGCCGCAACGTTCCAGTTTGGGAACACTACAGTTGCCTGTTCTAAAATCCAGGCATCCAATTGTGATTTGAGACCAATGGAAATGGTTGTGTTCGATGCGAAGTAATCTTTTGATGCGGCAAATTTGCTTCGTATGTTTTTATCGGATGCATTCAAGGTGGCATCCACAAAATCGGCAGCACCTTGAACGTGCGCGAATTTACCTTGTAGTTGTGCAGCAGTATTGGTATTTACTTGCAATGCTGAACGCAACTCTTGCGCCATTTTGATGCGTGTGGTTTGGCCATCAAAATTTACTGTGGAATTTCCGTTTCTTGCAAATTCATAAGCAGCAGGAGTTTCCACGTTATTATCATTATCGTTATCATTAGAACAGGATTGAAATATGGTTGTTACGGCTAAAAGGCTTAATACTATTTTTCTCATTTTAATTGATTTTTTTTGTTTTTATTTAGACTTGTTATAAATAACGAATTATTTCTTCGACAAAAATAAAACACAAAATGAGAAATGCAAAGTTTATTTAGATTAATTTTAAATAAACTTTTTAAAAGTTTAATAAATCTTTAATTTTCAGTTATTTATGCAATTAAAAATCAATGATAAACCTTAAAGATTTTAGTAGCCTCATTATGGGCACTCTCAAAACCAAGAGCGTTTAGGGGGTTGTTTTTTTGTGCAGTAAAGTAGGATAACAGCTTTTCCGTTGGCATATTGCCTGTCAATTCATCTTTAGCCATGGGGCAACCACCAAAGCCTTGAATGGCACCATCAAAACGATGGCAGCCCGCTTTGTAAGCAGCATCAACTTTTTCAAACCAAGTGGTTGGTGTGGTATGTAAATGCGCACCAAATTCAATGTTGGGGTATTTAGGGATTAAATTTGAAAATAAATAGTGAATACTTTCCGGTTCTGAACTTCCTACAGTATCACTTAAAGACAAAATTTTAACGCCCATATTGTTTAATCGCTCGGTCCACTCGCCTACTATTTCTACATTCCACGGGTCGCCATAAGGATTTCCAAAACCCATGGAAATATAAACCACTACTTCTTTATTTGATTTGTTGGCTATTTCTAAAATTTCGGAAAGCGTTATTACAGATTCCGCTATGGTTTTATGCGTATTTCGCATTTGGAAGTTTTCAGAAATTGAGAACGGATACCCTAAATAATCGATTTCAGCATGTTCACAGGCATCCTGGGCACCTCGTGTGTTGGCAATTATGGCAAGTAGTTTACTTTTTGCATTGCTCAAGTCCAATTTCGATAAAACTTCGGCAGTATCCACCATTTGAGGAATGGCTTTGGGCGACACAAAGCTTCCAAAATCTATAGTGTCAAAACCTACCCGTAACAAAGACTGTATGTACTGCACCTTTTTTTCAGTAGGAATAAAGTCTTTAATTCCTTGCATGGCATCACGGGGGCATTCTATAATCTTTATTGGACTTGGCATGTTATTGTTTCAAATAGATGATAAAAATACTATTATTTTTATAAAGTATGTTCTAAAAAAAACAAGTAAAAAAATCCATTGTGTAAGCAATCCAAATGGTAAGATACCCTTTCAAAACTTCAAAACGGCAGTCTAAACACCATTGGACTTTATAATATTTCAGTGTATTTAATGAAAAAATTCCAGTAAAAATAATGCATTGAATATAGATTGGAATTTAACAAACATAAGCAAAGGCATGTACCCACTAAATAAATGATTTAAACAGCATTGGTGCAACCCAAAAGCTTATTGTCAAATAGTCGGTTAATCTTACGGTTTGACGTTTTTATTGTTTAAAAATAGTATTTCGGCATACATTTGAAAAAATGTTTTCCCCCAAATGAATATTTTTAAATCTACGTTATTGATCTTTACGATATTTTTTTCGTTTACTGTTCACATTTCTGCCCAAAATGAGCAAGCATCCTGTGGGACGGTTACATCTTCAGAATCCCTCAATTATTTCAACAGCATAAAGCCCCAATTAAAAAAATACGAGGAAACTTTTATGCAAATGCGTTCCAGCAAAAGCACCTCGAAAACCAGGACAATAAATTCCATCCCCATCAAAGCACATGTTATAAGAGCTTCTAACGGTACTGGAGGCATTTGTGATGCCGATCTGAATAATGCTATATCGGAATTGAACACCGTTTTTGCCGGTGCCTTTATGGAGTTTTTTTTATGCGATGGCATTAATTACATTAATGAAGATGCGCTATACCATTTTAAAAAGGGCGATGAGAAAAGTTTAAAAGAAACGCATTTTGTCCCTGGACTTATCAATATTTATTTTACCGATTTTATTGAAAACGGATTGGATGAAAGCATTTGTGGATATACTGACAATGAAGGGCGAAATGATGCTATTGTAATGAAAAATAGCTGCGTTACCAATGATTCGTCGTTGGTGCATGAACTAGGACATTTTTTCTCCTTAATACACACCCACGGCGTGGACAATATTAAATTGACCACCGAATTTGTTGATGGCAGCAATTGCGACACCGATGGTGATGGTATTTGCGACACACCAGCAGACCCGAAACTGACCACTAAAAATGTGAATAATTTTTGTGAATATATAGGGACTGAACGTGATGCCCATGGCGACTATTTTACACCAGACGCTACAAACATCATGTCGTATTCCAGAAAAGGGTGCAGAAACCATTTTACGCCGCAACAATTGGCGCGGATGCACGGGTTTTATATGGTTGCAAAAAACTATTTAGCGTGCCCATCCTTTAACGCAAATTTTACTGTGGATGCCAACCAAACTTGTGAATCATCATTAACCGTAAATTTTGAAAGCAATTGTACCAATGTTACTAAATGGCAGTGGGATATGGATAGTGATGGCATTATTGATTACACCACTCAAAACCCTACCCACACTTTTGAAAGTGGCATTTATGACGTAACGCTTACCGTATCAAACGATAAAAAAACCATCAAAAAAACGTTCTTTGATTTTATTAAAGTAGGTACAGAACCTAACTGGCTACAGGAAGATTTTGATACTTTTAAAACCGTTGGCGATAATGGATGGACTGCCACCGATGTTACCCAAAACGGTTACAACTGGCTATCAAATTCCGGGAAAACACCTTCTGACACTACCGGCCCACTTACCGATAGTTCGAGTAAAACTGGTTTAGGAACGTATATTTACGCCGAAGCTTCTGGTGCAAAACCTGGCGATGTTGCTGAGTTTGTTTCACCATGTATCACTATTAATTATGAAAACTCCGAACTGGAATTTGCTTACCACATGTTCGGGAAAAACATAGGCGAATTACATGTTGATATAAAAACCGAAGATGGCTATATAAACGATGTGGTTCCTGCGCTTATTGGCAACCAGCAAAAAAACCAAAGCGATGCTTTTTTAACCAAGGATATCAATTTATCATCTTATTATAACCGAACCATAAACGTTCGTTTTAGAGCCATTAGAGGGGCTGGTTGGGATGGCGATATTGCTATTGATGCTGTTTCTATTAAAACCATTATAACCCCGATAACCGACAAAGATGTTATTGCCTATCCAAACCCCATAAAAAATGATTTGCTTTACGTTAAATCGAATAAGGGGGATGAGGCCTTAAATTTCGAAATATCTAATTTAGCGGGGCAACTATGTTTGTCCGGCATTATAACCAATGAACCCATTAATACTAGTAAACTGGTTTCTGGAATGTACTTGCTGACCATTAGCAGTAACAATTCAAAGGTTACCAAGAAGCTGATTAAATAATGTTTTGTGTAATCCTGTAAGGTTTTTAAACCTCCTAGGTAAAAACTAAAACGATCAGACCTACAAGGTTTTGAAAACCTTGCATGAAGAAACCCTAAGCTAGTTTGTTTTAAGAATGGCTTTATTAATAGACTTAATCAAACTCGGCCCTTCATAAATAAAGCCGGTATATATCTGCACTAAATCGGCGCCTGCATCTAATTTTTCTAAAGCGTCTTCGGCGGAATGAATACCGCCTACACCAATTATCGGGAACGTTTTATTGCTTTTATCAGCTAAATATTTAATAACCCTGGTACTTTTATTCTTAATGGGCTGTCCGCTCAAACCTCCATTTCCAATAGCTTCCAATTGCTCGCTCGATGCTTTTAGGCCCGTTCTATCGGTTGATGTATTGCTCGCTATAACCCCATCTAATTTGGTGGTTGCAACAAGTTCCACTATTTCATCCAATTGGTGGTCATTTAAATCGGGGGCTATTTTTAAAAGGATTGGTTTTTGCTTTTCAAACGTTTTATTTGCTTTTTGCACAGCGTTAATCAATTCCTCTAAATAGGCCTTATCATTCAGTTTTGCATGGCTGCCCACATTGGGGCAACTTACATTTAGCACAAAATAATCCACATACGGGTGCAATGAATTAAAACACGCCAAATAATCCTTAGTGTAATCTTCCGGTTTCGTATGGGTGTTTTTTCCAATATTACCGCCAATTATAAGTTTTCCGGTATTCTTTTTTAATTCTGAAATAGCAGCTTCCAACCCGTCGTTATTAAAACCCATGCGGTTAATGATCCCTTGGTCGTCTTTCAATCTAAACAACCGTGTTTTAGGATTTCCCACTTGTGCTTTTGGGGTAACGGTGCCTATTTCAATAAAACCGAATCCGAAGTTTGCCAATTCGTTGTACAACACCGCATTTTTATCAAAACCAGCCGCCAATCCTACGGGGTTTTTAAATGTGAGTCCGAATACATAGCGTTCCAACCGTTTGTTCTCAACAACATATAAACTTCTAAAAATCCATGCAAATCCTGGAATTTTAGAGGTGATTTTTATTAATGAAAATGTAAAATGATGGATCTTTTCGGGGTCTAACAAGAAAAATAACGGGCGAAGTAATAGTTTGTACATCTGTATTATTTATGCAAAAGTACTTCTAAATAAAAAATTGAACAATTCAAAAGCAAAAAAAATCAATGGGTGCCATTTTGAAGTTCATATTGAATAAAAGATTTGCACCATCAAACCCTATAAATTCCTTACTTTTGATTCATTAAAACTCCATGGAACATGATTTCAAAAGAACACATCATCAAACGTTTTGTAAGTTACGTAACTATTGACACTGAATCTGATCCCACTTCAAGCACCACTCCCAGCACCCACAAACAATGGGATTTGGCAAATAAATTGGCCGAAGAACTAAAAACCATCGGCATGCAGGATGTTGACATAGATGATAATGCATACATTGTGGCAACGTTGCCCAGCAATGTGGAACACGAAGTGCCAACTATTGGATTTATTTCACATTTTGACACCTCGCCAGATTTTACGGGCGCTAACGTAAGACCTCAAATTATTGAACACTACGACGGAAAAGATATTGTTTTAAATGAGGCTGAAAATATTGTTCTGTCGCCCGATTATTTTGAAGATTTACACCTTTACAAAGGCCAAACGCTTATAACAACCGATGGCACCACGCTTTTGGGCGCCGATGATAAAGCCGGTATTTGCGAAATTGTTTCGGCTATGGAATATTTAATCAACCACCCCCAAATCAAGCACGGTAAAATACGCGTTGGGTTTACACCCGATGAAGAAATTGGTCGGGGCGCGCATAAGTTTGATGTCGAAAAATTTGGAGCCGATTGGGCATACACCATGGATGGAAGCCAAATTGGAGAATTGGAATACGAAAATTTTAATGCCGCTGGAGCCGTGGTAAAAGTAAAGGGGAAAATTGTGCATCCGGGATACGCAAAAGGCAAAATGATAAACTCCATGTACATTGCCCAAGAATTTATAAATTCTTTACCGAGACTGGAAACCCCTGAACACACCGAGGAGTATCAAGGTTTTTTTCATTTATCTTCCATAAAAGGTAAAGTTGAAGAAACGGTTTTACAATACATCATTCGGGACCACGACCGGGGACATTTTGAAGCGCGAAAAGCCGTGATGGAAAATTTAGCAAACGAGTTGAACGAACAATACGGATGGGAAGTAATTAGTGTTGAAATAAAAGACCAATACTATAATATGAAAGAAAAAATAGAACCCGTAATGCACATTGTCGATATTGCTGAAGAAGCCATGAAACAATTAGGTATCGAACCGATTATTAAAGCCATCCGTGGTGGTACCGATGGCTCGCAATTAAGCTATAAAGGGTTGCCGTGTCCTAACATTTTTGCGGGCGGACATAATTTTCATGGACGCTATGAATATGTTCCTGTTGAAAGTATGATAAAAGCCACTGAGGTTATTTGTAAAATTGCGGAGCTGGCTGCAAAAACAGCTTAAAAAGAAATTTAGTTTCTACTACAAATATTTTAATGCTGAAATTAAATTAATAGGAAATATACACTACATTAGTTAACGTTTTTTATATGTAAAAAACATACCAAATTTATTAAGTTAAATTAAACGGAAGTATGTATATTCTTTTAGCCATCGTATTTATTATAGGTTATATTTTTATAGCCTTGGAACATCCTTTTAAAATTGACAAAGCTGCATCAGCCATTCTTACCGGGGTTATTACTTGGATCATTCTTGTTTTAGGGCAAAACACTATTTTTAAAACTGCCATTGAATCCAATTTTATTGATGAATCCATTTTGCGCCATGTAGGTGAAATTGCCGAAATTCTATTTTTCCTTTTGGGCGCTATGACCATTGTGGAATTGATCGATACCCACGGAGGATTCCAAATCATTACTTCAAAAATAAAAACCACCAACAGAATAAAACTTTTATGGATCGTTGGATTGATAACCTTTTTTCTATCCTCTGTTTTAGACAACCTTACCACCACAATTGTGATGGCGGCTCTATTAAAAAAACTTATGAAAAACAAAGAAGACGTTTGGTTTTTTGGAGGTATTGTAGTAGTTGCTGCAAACGCTGGAGGTGCATGGTCGCCCATTGGCGATGTTACCACTATTATGTTATGGATTGGCGGACAAATAACAGCGTTAAATATTGTTAAACAAGTGTTTCTACCAAGTGTTATTTGCTTAACCATACCCCTTTTAATACTATCATTTATAAAAAAAGGGGAAGTGGTACGCAGTTCCCATCTCGATAACAAAGCAAACCACCCCGAAATAGCGAGTCCGTTTGAGGCCTCTTTAATTCTTTGGCTAGGTATTGCAGGCTTATTGTTTGTCCCTATTTTTAAAAGCCTGACCCAGCTTCCACCCTTTATGGGCATCCTTTTTAGTTTGGGAGTTTTATGGGTCGTTACCGAAATTATCCATAAAAACAAAACAGAAGAACATCGTCACAGCTTATCGGTGGCGAGCGTAATACGAAAAGTGGACACTCCAAGCGTGCTCTTCTTTTTAGGGATTCTATTGGCTGTGGCAAGCTTACAAACGGGTGGCCACTTGGAGCAATTAGCAAAAATATTGAGTGATACTTTTGGTAATATATACATCATCAATATTATTATTGGGTTAATTTCATCTATTGTAGATAATGTGCCTTTGGTTGCTGGTGCTATGGGCATGTATCCCCTTTCTTTATACCCACAAGACCATGCTTTTTGGCAGCTGTTGGCATTTTGTGCCGGTACGGGCGGAAGTGCTTTAATTATAGGTTCCGCAGCAGGAGTAGCCATTATGGGCATTTTGAAAATTGATTTTTTATGGTATTTAAAAAAAATCAGCTGGTTAGCTCTTATTGGATATTTTTCTGGAGTATTGACTTATTATGTTATGAATATTTAAAGAGTGCAAAGGGGGGTACTACAAACCTCCCTAAAACTGGAATCTTGACCTGCGAGGTAAGGTGCCAAATATTGCAGAATTCTTTAGAATATGACAAAAACATCTCATGTTTGACCCCTCCGCCTGTCGGCATACCGAAAACTCGGTACAGGCTCTCCCCTTGAAAAAAGGGGAGGACTTATTGAGAGGGCTTTTTTTTATGATTTGAGCTTAATTGAATTTTTGTCATGTACTTAAGCAGAATTCATAAAAAATAGTTCGTTCTGTTTTTTGTTGACATTTTAGTTCCACTAGGGTTCAAAACCCTGACAGAGATAGTAAAATAAGGCTTTCTGTTATTGAACTCATTTTAAAAATTCATTATAGAATATAAAAAAAACGGAATTTTAAATTTTATCTACTTAATATTTGACATCCTACCTACAAGATTCTTAAAGTATCTCGAAGGTTTCAATCCATATCCAGGGGTCGTTAATGGAATGACGTTAACTCTTGTTTTTAGCCCTGATAGAAGCGGCACCCTTTTTTGATTTTTCTTCAAAAAAGGTATAGCGGATAGCAGGAAATAGCTTCTAAAAATTAAAACCTTTAAAGTCTAAGCTTTTACAAATGTTTTCTTTTCAAAACTGCTTTTTGGTGCTTCGCAAAGGGAACATTCGTATGTTGTTGGCAGACTTTCAAAAGGGGTGTTTGGGGGAATGTTTTGGGTGATGTCGCCGTAAATGGCATTGTAAACTGTTAGGCAATCTTTGCATTGATAGACTTGCTCTTCATGGTTTTCTTTTTTAATGTCTTGGCTTGTGGTTTCTTCCCGTTCGGTTCCTAATTGATCGAAGTACAGCTGGCTCAATTCCATTAGCAATCCCGGTAATTCCACCTTGTCCACATCTTGTACATGCATGATGTAATCGCGGGTATTGGGGTCGAAATTTTTAGCGTACAACAAATTGTAGGTATCGCGAATAATGAAATCGCTTAAGGCTTCGGACTGCTTGTTTTTTTCGATGACCACCGATGTAAAATGATAGGCACTACTGGTATAATTGGTAAGGCCGAATGTTAAACCATAGGTACTGATGTCGTTTTGGTCGAAATTGGCCACCAAGTATTTTTTCAGACTCAATGCATCGGCATCGTTCACCGGCAAGTGCCAATTTAGTTCGAGCATGGAGTGGCGCACATTGATACCGAATTTGCCCAAAAACTTTTCCCACTGTAATTTTGCTTTTAACGGAATGCCTTTAACGATAAAGGATTTCCAGGGTGTGATGGATATTTTGCCTATTTTATTTTCGGCACACAGCTCGCACATGGCTTTTAGAAAAGTAAGGTCGTAGCGATTGTTCCGCCAATAAAGGCCCAACCAATATTTATCGCCTATTCGGTTCATGCCTTCATAGTACGGAAATGGATAAAAGGGTACTTCCAAAGGCTTATCGACGGTTCTGTTATTGGTATCAATGGCATCACTGGCCAACTCGAAAATGGTTTCGACGTTTTCAGGTTCTTCCTGCAACATATTTTCGATGGCGAGTTCCACCTTATCCAAATCCCAACTGTAAATAAGCGCCGGATACATGACTGTTTTTTTCCATTCGGGAAGCCTAATGTACAAATACCAATAATCCTCATGTTCCGAAGCTATAAAATTGATATGCCCGGTGAACAAAGGCACCAAGCGCTGTTTGGGGTCGGTAATATTGACACGCAACTTTAATTCGTGCTTAAATTGTTCTAAAACATATAGATAGCGGTCGCTGGTAAGCCATGAGGTATTGGGGAAAATATCCGCCGAAACATACGACGAAACGATGTTTTCAGTCCTCACTTTATTGGGCAATACCGTTAATAGCTTATCAAATGCTTTTAGTTTTTCCTTGTCCACTTTTTCAGGAAAAATAATATCTTGCCTAGATCCGAAGGAAATAGTATCCAAGCCCAAACTTTCGGCTGCCTCACAGATGTATTTTAACTCGCCTGGAGAGAGTACTCCGCCATTCACTATCAATCTACACGATTCTTTCATTTTACTTTTTTTATACCTACAAGGTTTTGAAAACCTTGCAGGAAACTAATTTATCATGCCAATACTTTTGTGTTATTAAGAATTTCCCTTACCTCGGTTTTACAGCTTCCACAACCCAAGCCTGCGCCTGTTTTATTACACAGTTCGGTAAAATTGGCACAGCCACTTTTTATGGCTTCCTCAATGTTTCCTGCACCGACCTGACTGCACGAACACACCAATTTGCCAATTACCGGCACATCATTAGAAGCACCCCGTAAAAGCGTGCTGCGTTTATCCGCCATTTCGATTTTGCTTTCAATCATGGTTTTAAATTCGGCAAACTCGTTTTTATCGCCCATTAAAACCGCACCTATCAGCAAATCATCTTTAACGATACATTTTTTGTAATAGCGTTTTGAAATATCGGTAAAAATGACTTCTTCATACGAATCGTCGTTTTCAGGAACATCTATATTACCAATACTGCACAAATTGAGATCGTTGAACTTTAAAATATTCATTAAAACCGAACCGTTGTAAGCACCACTGATATCCCCCGCAATAAAGTTTGCCAAAATGTTAGCTTGTTCTTCCGCAGCCGAGGTAATTCCGAATAACTGATTATTAAATTCTGCTATTTCCCCAATGGCAAAAATATCGGGATGCGACGATTGTAAATGCTGATTCACCTTCACCCCACGGCTGCAAATAATGCCGTTCTCCCTGGCTATTTCAACATTTGGAATCGTGCCAATAGCATACACAATGGCGTTTGCCGTGATGAATTTCCCGCTTTTAAGGGTGATGTTCAATTCGCCCGTTTCATCATCATCAAACACGGTACTTACCTCATTATCAAAGTAAATCTGAATGCCACGTTCCTGCACATCCAACGCCAATAATTTACTGGAAACCTTATCCAATTGGCGTTCCATCAATCTGGAAGCCCGCTGAATAATCGTCATTTTTACGTTTTTATGTTTCATGGCCGCTGCTAATTCCAAACCTAACAAGCCGCCGCCAACAATAACCACGTGCTGTTCTTCGGGCGGTAAACCTGTCGCTTCCAAATAGGCTTTAAATCGGTCGGCATCACTTTTATTTCGCATGGTAAAACGCCCTGGCAAATCCAATTGAACATCTTTGGGGATGAAAGGCCGACTCCCCGTAGCCAAAATAAGTTTATGGAAGCTATGTTGCTCGCCGTTGGTATCCGTGACTATTTTAGCGTCTGAATCAATTTTATTAATGGACGTTTCAGGATAAAGCTTGATATTTAACTTGCTTAACTCCTTTTGTTTTATTTTAAGAAGTTGTTCCCAACTTAATTCTTCGGTTACGTACTCAGGAAGTAAGACTCTGTTGTAGAATAAATTAGGTTCTTTTGAAAACACGTGGATTTCGTCCACTTCATTATATTCCCTATAATTCTGAACAAACCGGAATGCCGCTGCTCCTGCCCCAACAATGATTATTTTTTCAACAGGTTTTTTATATTTTGAAACCGATACCCGAGTGAATTTAAAATCGGGTTCCTTGGAAATGGGATCAACATGCGTGTTGGTTAAATTATTGGCCCTATTTAAATCACTCTGCAATTGTTTGCCCCAATGCATGGGCAAAAACACGCAACCTTTTACAATATTATCGGTTACTTTGGCACGTACCCGCACCACCCCGTTTTCACTTTTAATTTCGGTGATATCGCCCTCTTTAATTTTACATAAATAGGCATCCACCGGATTGATTTCCAAAACCGGGGTTGGATAATGCGTTTTTAATCGCGATACTTTGCCCGTTTTCGTCATGGTATGCCATTGGTCGCGTACCCTGCCCGTAGTTAAAACCAACGGATAGGTGTCGTTGGGTTGCAATGAGGTATTTTCAATACTTGTTGCGACATTAAAAATCGCTTTTTGCGATGGCGTATAGAATTTTTTATCCTGAAAAAGTCGAGGTGTTCCAGCATGGCGGTACTCTGAAACGGGCCATTGAAACGTGCCTTCGTTCTTTAACCGATCGTAATTTAAAAAGGAAATATCAATTTTCGTTCCTTTGGTCATGGAACAATATTCATCATAGATTTCTTCGGCACTGTTGAAATTAAAACCACGGAAGCCCATACGTTGGGCAAAATCGCAGAAAATTTCCACATCGGGTCTGGCTTCTCCCGGAGCGTTGATTTCTTTTGGCAAATAGGAAATACGACGCTCGGAATTCGTCATCGTGCCTTCCTTTTCCAACCAACCGGCAGCGGGAAGTACTAAATCGGCAAAAGCCAACGTATCGGATTTATGCGAAATCTCTTGAACCACCACAAACTTGGCGTTTTTCATGGCGCGTTCAATACGGTGCGTATTTGGTAAGCTGACCAAGGGATTGGTACACGCAATCCAAATGGCCTTTAGTTTTCCAGATTCCAAAGCATCAAACATTTCGGTAGCCGTTAAACCCGGTTTTGGTGAAATTTTATCGACACCCCAAAACTGGGCGACTTCCCTACGGTGTTCCTCTTTTTGCAAATCTTTATGGACCGCCAATAAATTTGCCATACCGCCCACTTCGCGTCCGCCCATCGCATTCGGTTGTCCCGTTAATGAAAACGGTCCTGAACCCGGTTTCCCTACTTGTCCTGTTATCAATGACAGATTTAACAAAGCCGTATTTTTATCGGTGCCCACCACACTTTGGTTGAGCCCCATGGCCCACATGCTTATAAAGCCTTTTGAAAGTCCGATAATATCCGCCGCTTTTCGAATATCCGTTTCAGGAACACCGCAAATTTTGGAAGCGTCGTTAAGTGAGGTGGCAAAAATTTGTTCTTTATAATCTGAAAATCCTTCGGTATGATTGTTTATAAAATCTTCATCAATCAGTCCGCGTTTATACAAACATCTCCCAATGGCATTGTAAAGAATAACATCCGTTCCCGGGATGAGTTGCAGGTGCAAATCGGCAAAATTGGCGGAATCCGTTTTTCGGGGATCAATAACGATGATTTTAACATCGGGATTTTTCTCTTTATGTTGCTCGATGCGTCTGAAAAGAATGGGATGGCACCATGCAGGGTTTGCTCCAGTGATTAGAAAACAATCCGCCAATTCAATATCTTCATAAGAAACGGGCACACTATCTTCCCCAAATGTTTTTTTATAGCCCACTACGGCAGAACTCATGCACAAACGCGAGTTCGTGTCGATGTTATTCGTTCCTAAAAAGCCTTTGGTGAGTTTGTTGGCAATGTAATATTCTTCGGTTAAACTTTGTCCGGACACATAAAACGCCACACTATCCGGACCGTGTTTTTTTATAATGGATTTAAAAACGCTGGCAGCTCTATCCAACGCATCATCCCAACTCACACGCTCACGAGGGTGCGAACGGCTCCATCGCATTTCGGGATATAAAATCCTATCGGACGTATCATTGACTACGTAATGCAAGTTCATCCCTTTGGAACACAGCATGCCACGGTTTACGGGATGGTCCTTATCGCCTTCAACAAAAACCTTGTTGTTAAGGTCTTTCTTAACAATGATTCCGCAACCAACACCACAATACGAACAGGTGGTTTTTACTTCATTTTTCAGCATTTACATCAGCGTTTAAATACGAATTAAAGACATTTAATACCATTTTACAAGTTCAAGGTTTATTATTACCAATCCCATAAAAAAAGACTATTGAAACTTTTTAATCTATAAAAAATCAATACTAATTATCCGCTTTTACTGCTATCAATTTTCCGATGGGTTCCCCTGGGTTTGATTTCGTTTCCACCACCATGTCCTCTTTGGTGGAAAAACGGATGGCAAGCGCCAATACTCCCGTTAAAACGACTACAAACCCAATAATAAAATAACCACTGGAAACTGCAGTTGAAGCGGCAGTGGATTGGGCGGATTTAACAAATCCATCACCCAAACCTTGATTGGCAACGATGGCTGCTTTTTCGGCTACAGCGGACTTCGATTTCAGCAATAACGCCGCTAGAAATGCACCCACATTTCCGCCAGCGCCCACAATACCAGAAACCGAACCAATCGCTTTGCTATTTATAAATGGCACGACCGAAAACGTGGCGCCTTCTGCCATTTGAACGGTTAAACTGAACAAGATTAAAAATACAATCCCCAAAATGATACTGGTGGTTACTGAAAATGTAACGAGCATAATCCCTTCCAATGACAATATAGCCGACAGAAACAAAACGCGTCCTCGCAAACCTTTAAGTTTTCCAAACATATCACCGAAATAGCCACCAAGAGTCCGTGCAAAAATATTCATTAAAGCGAATGATAATACGATGTTTCCTGCGGTCAATCGTTCCAGTTGAAAGGTATTTTGAAGGTAATCATCCATAGTGCCATACACGGTAAGTTCTATACCAAAAGAAGCGGCATACACCATGAAAAGTACCCAAGTTCTGTAATCTTTCAACACCGTTAAAAAGCCCACTTGGTCTTTTTTGGTGGTTACTTTTTCACCAGAAGCTCTTAATTCCTTAAAATTACCTTCAGGCGTATCTTGTGTAAAAAAATAATATACCAAGCCCATTAAAAAACAAAGAGTTCCAACAACAACCAAGGAATATCTCCAAGCATTTGCGTCTGAAACCCCAAAACTTACCACCGCAGCAGCAATTAAAGGCATTCCTAAACGGTTAGCGCCACCTCCCAAATTACCCCATCCTGCGGATGTGGCGTTGGCAGTCCCAACGATGTTCGGTGCAAACATAAGTGACGTGTGTACTTGCGTAATAACAAACGAGGCACCGATAAAACCGATAAACAATCTACAAACCAAAAACTGTAGTGGTGTTTGCACCAAACCACAGGCTATGACGGGGATGGATCCTAAAATCAATAACCAAGTATAACATAAACGTGGGCCATATTTATCGCATAATTTACCAATCAGCAACCTTGCGAAAACCGTTCCTGTAACCGCTAAAATAATGGAGTTCCATTTTTGGGCAGGTGTTAAGCCTAAATCCCGAACCACATCGGGCATAAACGGTACGATACCAAACCATGCGAAAAAGCACATAAAGAATGATATAGACGTAATCCAGAAAGTACGTATGGGGATGGATTTTAAATTGAGTAAATTGAGTTTTGTGGCTTTTTGTGATGCTGTAATATTCATAATAAGTATTTTTATACGTACAAAACTAAGTATTTATACTTAATTAAATATATAGAATACGTATTAATTAAAAATAAATGTGATGTTGATAATTTTGGAATGTGGATTTTGAGGAATTGATAAAAAAGAGGTTGATAAGCATTGAAGAATAATGAAATTGGAGAATGGAGATGATAACATTTAAAAGTATCATTATTTTGAACAAGTATGGCTGTCCTTTCCACAGCAAAAAAAATAATGAACTTGATATAAAAATCGCAAATAATTATTACATTTGCTAAAAATAGGTCAAATCCTTTTTTTGTAAAACTGTAAATATGGCAAGTTTCGGACATTTTATTAAAACTGAAAGAGAAAAAAGAGAATGGACACAAACTGAATTTGGAGCGAAAATCGGAATTAATTCAAGTGCTATTAGTAGAATTGAAAACGGTACCCAAAAATTTAGCAAATCTAAACTCAAATCACTCGCTACTTTATTCGAATTCGAATTACAAAAAATAACGGATTTATTCTTCGCAGATAAATTTGCAAGGGAAGCATTTAAATACAAATGTTCGGATTCTATTTTTTCAGTAGCTGAAGATACTGCAAACTATTTGAAGAATACAAATGTTAAACAAGCAGAATTAGATTTATGAAAACTAAACTAAAATATATAGACTTATTTTCTGGAGCTGGTGGTTTCTCTTTAGGTTTTGACAACATAGGTTTTCAAAATGTCTTTTCTGTTGATGTTGAGCCAAGTTTTTGCGAAACATACAAACATAACTTTTCGAATCATCAACTTATCGAAAAAGACATTTGTGCGTTATCTGATTCTGAAATAAAATATCTCAAAGAATTTGACGAAATAGAAGTTGTAATTGGCGGACCACCTTGTCAAGGTTTTAGTATTGCAGGAAATATTGGCAGAAAATTTGTTGACGACCCACGAAATAGATTATTTAAAGAATTTGTAAGAGTCGTAAAAGTTATAAAACCCAAATTCTTTGTAATGGAGAATGTTGCAAGACTATACAATCACAATAAAGGAGAAACAAGAAAGGAAATCATAAAGGATTTTGAAAAATTGGGTTACAAAGTAGATTGTAAGATTTTAAATTCAGCAGATTATGGTGTTCCCCAAGTTAGAAAAAGAGTAATTTTCATCGGCTCTTCAACGAATCAAAAAATTGAATTTCCACCAAAAGAAATTGAAAAATATGTTTCTGTAAAAGAAGCATTATCAAAATATCCAAAATTAGAATCCGGAGAGGAATCTTCAATTCCTAACCATATCGCCATGTCGCATTCCGAACAAATGCTAAATAAAATGAGCTATATTTCTGATGGTGGAGACAGAAACGAAATTCCTGTTAAAATTAGACCAAAATCAGGTGATGTTAGAAAGTATATTAAATATGCGAGTGATAAACCTTCGGTTTGTGTAACTGGTGATATGCGTAAAATTTTTCATTACGAACAGAACAGAGCATTAACAGTTCGCGAACTTGCAAAATTGCAATCATTTCCTGACAACTTTATATTTAAAGGAAATAGAATATCGCAACAACAACAGGTAGGAAATTCTGTTCCACCAAAAATGGCAGAAGCAATTGCAAAAATAATTATCAAAATGAGCGGAAATGTTTAAATATCCTAAAGTCAATTATATTGGCAATAAAGAAAAAATCGCGAAATGGATTTGCGACCAATTTCCGCAAGATGCAGAAACACTTTTTGATGCTTTTTCTGGAGGCTGCTCTTTAAGCTACGAAGCTAAATTTCGAGGTTTAGAAGTTTACACAAATGATATTTTAGAAATAAACTATCATATTGCTAACGCATTAATTCAAAACAACACGTCGCTACTTAACAAAGAAGATATTGATATAATATTTTCAGGCAAACCATTTGAGGGTTTTATGTTCGACAATTATTCGGAAGTTTATTTTTTCCCAGAAGAATGCAAAGAACTTGATTTATACAGAAAGAACATTGAAAAGTTAGATACAGAAGAAAAAAAATCATTAGCTTTTTCTTTAATAAGAAGAGCTATGATAAGAAAAATGCCATATTCTCGCTTTAACCTTAATTGGGATAAGATAGTTCAGTTGAGAGATGAAGAATACAGTTATGATAAGTACAAACGTAGAAGAGCCTATCACAACCAATCTTTCAAATTTCATTTTCTAAAAAATTTAGATGAGTATAACAATGCTGTATTTAATAACAATAAGGAAAACAAAGCATACAATGACGATGTTTTTAATTTATTAGATACAGTCAAAGCAGATATTATTTATTTAGACCCACCATATACTGGCACAATGAATAATTATTTTGGGTTTTATGGTTTGGTGGATGATTTTATAACTTCAAGAAAAACAGAACCGTTTGAAAATAATTTCATCAATAAAAACAATGCTGTTGCACTATTTGATAAATTATTTTCAAAATTATCAAACTTTAAATACTGGTATTTAAGTTATAATAATTCTTCTTTTCCATCAAAAAATGAACTGCTCTATCTACTGAATAAATATTCGGATAATGTTCAAGTCATTGAGAGAAAACACATTTATAAAATCACAGGAAAAGAAAAGAAAGAAAAAAATAAAGAATACTTATTCATCGTAAAGAATGAACTACTTCAAAAAAATATTAAAAAGAATTATGCCACAGCAGAACTATGAAGAGTATTGGAAATTGACCAATGCTTTTACCGATTACAACGGTGGAAAATTTTTAGATACTTTGGCTGTTTGCATCAAATTTATTGATGACTATCAAACAGAAGAATATTCAGATGAAAAGTATTCAAGGCTTCAAGACGAAATTTATAAAGTAAATCCAATTAACCATATTTCTATTCGAAAATCTATTAATCAATTGGTTAAGATGGGTTTTGTTAACTCATTTTTAGTTTCATATCACCCTCAAGCAAAAGAATATGTTGAAGCGAGAACCAATAAAAAAAGAGAAACACTTTTGTCGAAAATTGTTTATTCAAATTCGAGTTTCAATAGAGCTGTAAACAATGAATCTTCAATAAAACAGATAAATTTTCTGATTCAATCTTTAATTGAAAAGGGAAAGTTATCTAAAGAAGAAATCATTGCTTTGATGCTTGTCGATATTGAAGGGTATCCAAATTCTTTCATAACTGAATTTGAACATCAAGAATACGTAAAAGAAGCGAACGACATCGGATTTATTAAAAGAAAATATAATCAAATAGCTTATCTATATAACCTTTTGGGCAAATTAGACGATTTGGTTTTTATCGGAGAAGACCTGTATTTTAAAGAAGATGCAGAACAAATTTTTGGAGAAGATTTAAAAGCAATTACAAAACGGAGAGACCCATATTTACACAGATTATACAAAAATCAATTACAAGAGGAATGTGAGGAGATATATGGCAACCCAATGTGTGTTTTAGAACATCTATCTTATCCTGTGCTAATAGCAAGTCATATTAAACCATTTATAGAATCTGACGAAATTGAAGCTTACGACCCAAATAATGGCTTATTATTAAGTCGTACAATCGATTCTCTTTTTGACTTAAAATATATTTCATTTACAGATGATGGAACTATGTTGTTTTCGAATAGAATTTCCGAAGATGTAAAAGACTTTTGGAAGGACTATAAACTCGAAGACACAATTTTAAACGAAAAAAGAAAAGACTATTTAGCTTATCATAGAAATTTAATGACAACAATTGACGCCAGAGCATAAGTTATTTACATTTGCAATACGCTCGAGTAAAATTAAAGTCAAAAGTTACACATCCCCTTTAGTTCCATAAGATTTTTATCATCCAATTTTTCATTAAACTAAAACGGTGCACTTCGGCAGTGCGCTTGCTAATTTGAAGTTGTTTGGCAATTAAAGAAAAACAAATACTGAATTCGTAATTTTGTATCTTTGATAAAAGGTTAAACTAATATGGATATTCAAACACGAAAAATAGCATTTATTCAAGATTTTCTTAAAGTACAAAGTGAGGAATTAATTTCTCGCCTTGAGACTATGCTAAGAAAGGAAAATAATTCTACAAATTTAAATGAGTTTGACGAAATGACCATGGAGGAATTCAATAATAGAATTGACAAATCCATGGAAGATTCAAAAAATGGAAAACTAATAAGTGCAAGTGATTTAAAAGCCAAAATTGACAAATGGAATTAGATCTTTTTTGAACTGAATTTGGCGAAATAGAATTACAAAATATTTTTGAACATTATAAAGAAAAAGCAAATACTTCTGTTGCTAAAAAAATGTTACAGGCATCTACAATGAAACTCTTATTTTAAAAAAGCAACCAAAAATCGGGCAAATTGAAGTCCTTCTTAAAGAACGAAAACAAGAATTTAGATATTTAGTCCATAAAAATTATAAAATAATCTATTGGATAAACGAACCCAAAAATCGAGTAGAAATTATTGATGTTTTTGATACTAGACAAAATCCACCAAACCTAAAGAGAACGAAATAAACTACCTCGACCCAAGGGTACGAGGTATTAAAATTCCAAAAAGGCAAAAACTAAATTCCAAAAAAAAACAAAAACGAGGCAACCCTCGGGGTATTAAACCCAAAAAATGAATAAAAATCGTTCTAACCAAAAATCATTTTCTAAACCTCAAACCAACTCAAACTCCTTAGCCTTATTATTCAGTTCCATAAGGTTTTTAACGTCTATTTTTTTCATTAAATTAAAACGGTGTACTTCGGCGGTACGTTTGCTTTGAAGTTGAATCGAACACGAGATACGTCTTTGCGAAGGAGGCACGTCCAGATAGTTATCGGGAGAAGTAATCTGTTTATTGATAAGCAGATTGCCACATTTTACTTAAAAAAAAGTAAAATTCGCAATGACGCGACTTTATAAACTTTTGATTATTAATGATGTTCACAATATTTAAAATGAACTCAGATTTGGACCATTTTTTGCTTTTTGGGTACACATCTTAAAGACGTGAGACAAAATGCACCGCAATACAAACTAAACCAACTCAAACTCCTTAGCTTTATTATTCAGTTCCATAAGGTTTTTAACGTCCAGTTTTTTCATCAAATTAAAACGGTGTACTTCGGCGGTACGCTTGCTTATTTGAAGTTCGTCAGCAATATCCTTGTTGTTTTTCAACTGTAAAACGAGATTTAAAATCTGTTTTTCCCTTTTGGTAAGATTGAAGGGGTCTTCTGGTTTTGTTTCGGTGGAAGTGTTGTCTAACGACCTATTTCCATTCACAAAATTGTTCATGATAATGGACGAAATATCACCCGTAAAATACTTGCCACCAGCAGCTACTTTATACAGGGCTTTTAAAAATTCCTCCTTACTGGCGCCTTTTAACAAATAACCATCGGCACCCGCTTGAATGGCTTTTACGACGTATTCTTCGGAATCGTGCATGGAAAGTACCAAAGTCCGAACATCGGAATAGTTTTTAGTGACTTCCGCAACCACCTCAATACCATTAAGTTCTGGCATCCTAATATCGACAATCAACACATGTGGTTTGTTCTTTTTTATAACCTCCAGGGCTTCTTTTCCGTTGGAAGCTTCATCAATAACATGAATGCCTTCTTGGTCTTCCAAAAGTGCCTTGATACCATCTCTTACCAATACGTGGTCGTCCGCTAAAACTACATTTATAGTGTTCATTTCTTAAACTTTATTTACACAAATTTATTAAAAATTACGTAGAAATACTTAATTACTTAAAGGTATAACAGCAAACGTACGAGTTTATTTACCGCAAATTCGCAAATTTTCAATTAATTTTGATGGTGAAAAGACCGCTTTAAGCGGAATTTGCGCAAATTAATGCATCACTATTAGTGACATTTAATTTTAAAGAAAAAATCTGCGACACGAGGCTGAAAGAGCGAACTGGCGAAGGAATTTGCGGTTATTTCTTTACTCATGTGTTTGCCCTGCTTAACGGGATGTTCAACGTAACACGTGTTCCCTTCCCTTCTTCCGAATTCAAAAACAATCGTCCGTCAATATATTTAATACGTTCACGCATAAACGTCATGCCCATACCGCCATCGCCATTTTTTACATTTTTGACTTTCGTGGGGTCAAAACCTTTCCCATTATCATCCACCACAATACTTAGTATGTTTTCGCTATGTGATAAAGACACTAGAATATGCGTGGAATTGGCATATTTTATGGCATTGTTAATAGCTTCTTGGGTAATACGGTAAATATTGATTTCCACCAACGAATCCAATCGCTGGTTAAAATCCGTTTTATTGAAAAGCACAATGTTTTTGCCCGTAAGCTTCACTAATTCCTGGGTTAATTTGGTGATTGCCGGCACAATACCATGATCGGACAGTTCCGGTGGGGTTAAATTAAAGGTTGCCGTTCTAACGCCTTTGATGATGTTTGAAGTCAGTTCTTTAAGGTGTTCAATTTTAGAAGCGGTTTTATCAATATCCTTCATATCGATGCTTTCTAAATTGAATTTTAAACCCGTTAACATTTGCCCAATACCATCGTGAACATCCTTGGCAATGCGGTTTTGTTCCTTTTCCTGATTTTCAATAATCTGACTGGAAACCACCTTTTGCTGGTTCATTTTCTCTTCAAAACTTTCCTTGGTCAATCGTGCAATTTCTAACTGCGCCGCTTTTCGTGCTGTAATTTCGGAAGCAATAATGAGGAGCTCCGATTTGTCGTCCGACGGATTAAACGGAATCATCGCCATTTCCAACCAAACATCATGTTGGTCTTTGGTAGTCGCTTTTACTTCGCCTTGCCAGCCTGTTTTTTTATGCTTCGCTATTAAATTTTCTATAGCCAATTGCTCGGTTTCATTTATGGAAAGCACTTGTGAAAACTGACTGGTACTATTAAACTTTGTGAATTTAAAAAGGCGTGAAAACTTCTTTCCTATATGTACCAAAGTGCCATTGGGTAAAATTCGGGCAAATAGCAGGGTTTCATCCATGGCATGGCTTAACGCCCGCAATTCCTTAATGGATTTTTCTTTCGCCATACTCAAGGCATCGGCATCAAAAGCCATTTTTTTGGCTTTCTTTTCGGCAATCAATAATTCGGAAAGCGTTGTTTTAACCGATTTTGCCGCTGGCCAAAAAATAAACAAAAATTCTCCCAATAATATCAACATGGTCAGCGCCATTAATAATAGTTCCAACTTTCGCAACCAACTTACCTTTTCATTGGCTTCCAAATCGTACTGATTAACGATTTGGTCCATCACCACCAAAAAATGACCTTCGTTCTCTTTTACCTTTTCAATATCATAAATAAATTCCGATAAAGGCAAAGGCGGTATGTTTTCAATTTTTTCAATAATGGCCTTTGAAGCAATACTTATGGTGTTGAATGTTGGGTCTAAATCCCTAAACTTTTGTTTAATGATGACGCTGTTCTTACCCGGCAACCCCAAACTATCATTCCCGTTTTGAAGGGCATGGTGCGATCGTTCCCAAACTTTTAAGGTCTGCTTGATTTTTTCTTTAAGATGTAGGCGTTCCTCTGAAGTGTTTTCGGTGGAAAGTGAAACGATTTCCTTGGTCAGTTTCTGACTCAACATACGCTGCCTACCCGCCACGTTAATGACTGAGGAATCACTTTGCTGGTCGTTTAAATGTTTGCGCACCAAAATTTGACTCACAATGACCGAAAGCGCAATGGTACTTAATGCAATAATGTACAAACGGCTTAATCTATCAAAAGTGCGCTGATCTAATGAATTACCGTTTTTTGTCATTTTTGAATTATTTTTTTACCGCAAACTCACAAATTTTTTTTACAATATTTTTAAAAATAATTTGCGAATTCGCGGTAATTTTTTTTTGAGTAAAAGTGATTAAATTAAGAAATAGCCCGTTTTACCAACGCCGAACTTTTATCTGAATATTTAATTTTTAAAGCTTCTGCATGGCCTTCATCACTCATTTTAACCCATGTTTTTTTAAGGATGTCAATCAGCTTCTCGTCGTCGTGTTTTGCCGCAAATTCCTCAAAATAATAATCCAAAAACACCAAACAGATTACATCTTCAATGGTTTGGCTTTCTTCGTTCTTTTTAATGAGTTTTTTATTGATTAAAAAAGACACGCGCTCCATAAATTCAGCGTCGTATCCCACGTCCTTTAAAATATCCGAAGTCATTTCAGCATGCATTTTTTTAAGCGTTTCCCGCCATTTTAAATACCCTACCCTATCCATAGGGTATTCGTCCCGGGCAATTTTCCAACGGCAAATATGTTGTGCCCGTGCCGCAATTTGTAACGCTCTGGATGCATCTGGTTTAAATTGCAATAATTTTTGCGACATACGTTGCGAATACAACAATTCCTTTGGGAAATTCAATCCATGGCTCTGGTAAGTATTGGGGTCTTCCGAATTTTTTTTATCAATGAGTGCAATGGCAATTTCAAATCGTGTTGGCTTCATTATCTGTTGTTTTTCTGTTAATCTGAAAAGCCAATATACACATTTCCGCCTTCAATTTTAACAGGATATACCGCAATTTTCAAACCATCGCCCCCTAAATTAGTGCCATCTTCCAACGAAAAATTCTTTTTGTGCATCGGGCAAGCCACTTTCGCAATACCATCTTTATCGCCAATCATTCCCAAAGACAATACCATTTCCATTTTATGTGGACACAAATTTTGGCAGGCATACCAAGCATCTTTTCTCGCAAAATTATACACCGCAATTTGCTTGGTTTTGTACTTTATACACGCACCACTATTCTCCGGAAAATCGCTTGCTGCACCCACCTCAAACCAGGTTTTCACATCGCCTTCACTAACAGTATCGTATTGATTTAAAACATCTTGCATATCTAAAATTTTTTATTTCTATTATTTATTTGGGCGTTTCCCTTCGGGTCGGGCTTTACGCTAAATCTTTTTTAAAACGTCATTGCGAGGACGCAGGACGTGGCAATCTGCCTATTCTTTGCTTACCCAAGTTTTTTATATTCCTGTTTTAAAAAAGGATATCGCTTCAATCCCTAACGCGGGGCAGTCAGCAGTGTACAGTCGCAGTTTTCAGCCTTCGGTCATAAGACCTGTCAGGTTTTCAAAACCTGACAGGTCTTTCAAAAATCTACCACGCCTTCGGCATTTTCTGCTCACGCATCGGCACAAACACCAAGTTATCATCCGTATCATCCGAATTCACAAAATGTTTGAAACGTTTCGCCATATTCGGGTCTTCAATGGCTTGTTTCCATTCACATTCGTATTTGTTAACAAGTCCTTGCATTTCCAGTTCCAAGTCTTCTGCAATTCCCAATGAATCTTCAATAATTACTTTCTTTAAATATTCAATGCCACCATCCAATTTTTCCAACCAAGGAGCTGTCCTCACTAAAGGGCCTGCGGTACGGATGTAAAACATCAAGAATCTATCTAAGTATTTTATTGCAGTGGCATCGTCTAATTGTTCAGCAAACAAAATAGCGTGTTTTGGTGTGGCGCCACCATTGCCACAAACGTATAAGTTCCAACCACCATCAACAGCTATCAATCCAAAATCTTTTCCTCTAGCTTCGGCACATTCCCTGATACAACCTGAAACCCCACCTTTTAATTTATGTGGTGAACGCAAACCTTTGTAACGATTTTCAATTTCAATCGCAAACGTCACGCTTTCGTGCATGCCGTAACGGCACCACGTAGAACCGACACAACTTTTTACGGTTCTTAACGATTTCCCGTAAGCATGCCCGCTTTCAAAACCAGCATCAATCAATTCTTTCCAAATAAGTGGCAACTCGTGCAATTGCGCTCCAAATAAATCGATACGTTGTCCGCCTGTTATCTTTGTATATAAATCGTATTTTTTAGCAACTTCACCAATAACTATAAGTTTATCAGGGGTAATTTCACCACCAGCAATTCTTGGCACAACCGAATACGTTCCATTACGTTGAATGTTTGCTAGGAATCTATCATTAGTATCTTGAATGGCCACTTGTTTATTGGGCGTTTCCATAGTAATGGTCGCAAAAATAGATGCCAATGCGGGTTTACAAACTTCACAACCATCGCCTTCTCCAAATAAATTAAGTGCTTCGTCATAATCCTTCACTTTATTTACTTTTATTAAATCGTATAATTCCTGACGGTTGAAACCAAAGTGCTCGCAAAGCGTTACTTTAACTTCTTTCCCTAAAGATTTAAGGGTTTCATTTACCAAATCGACCACCATCGGTTTACAGCCACCGCAACCCGTTGTTGCTTTGGTTTTAGTGATAACATCGCCTAAATTATTACAATCGCCTTCGGTTATGGAACAGCAAATCATGCCTTTGGTCACGCTTTCGCATGAACAAACCTGGGCTGCATCCGGAATATCCATCACGCTACCAAACGACGACCTACCTTCTCCTCGACTACCAAGAATCAATTCTTCAGCATCTTCCGGAATGGGCAATCCGTTCAAATAAATCTGGTGGAACATATTATAATCAGATGCATCACCGACTAAAATGCCTCCTAAAAGGTTTTTACCATCATGACTGATGTTGATACGTTTGTATAAATTCTTCGTTTTGTTTTCATAAATAATGGAATAGCCTTTTTCAACAGGCATAAAAGGTTCGCCGTAACTCGCCACATCCACACCAATCAATTTTAGTTTGGTTGACATATCGATGTCGCTTTCCATTAAAACCTCCGTATTTCCAATAATTTGGTTCACAGCAACCCCAGCCATATCGTATCCCGGAGCTACCAAACCATAAATCATTTGGTTATATAAAGCCACCTCGCCAATGGCGTAAATTTCAGGATCCGATGTTTGCATTCTGTCATTAACAACAATGCCACCTCGAACGCCCATTTCTAAATAACAGGTTTTTGCCAACTCATCACGAGGTCTGATTCCTGCGGAAATAACCAACATTTCCACGTCAATTTTATCGTATTCGCCAAACTCCATCCCTGTAATACTTTTATCACCCAGTATTTTATTGGTGGCTTTGGACAAATGCACATGAATGCCCAACGATTCTATTTTTTCTTGCAGAACTTTACTCGCTCTGGTATCTAACTGACGGGGCATCAGCTTAGATGCAAACTCCACCACATGCGGTTCAAAACCCATATCCATAACCGCTTTTGCAGCTTCCAAACCTAATAATCCACCACCTAACACAGCCGCTTTTACAGTTTCTTTCTTCCCTTTTTTAAGTTTATCTGCATAAGAAAGCATCGCCTCCAAATCTTCTATGGTTCTGTAAACAAAAATGCCTTTCTTCTCTACACCTGGAATATTCGGCACAAAAGGCGCAGATCCTGTTGCCAATACTAAGTAATCGTACTTATAATTCAAATCTTTTGAAGTCGTAATTTTTTTAGAAACACGATGAATGGCAGTAATCCGTTCGTCCGTTACCAGTTCAATACCATGTTCTTCATACCATTGTCGCGGAGCCATTTCCAATGCTTTCGCATTTTTACTCTGAAAAAACTCGCTTAAATGAACACGATCATAAGCTGGTCTGGGTTCTTCACCAAAAACAGTTAACTGAAACTTTTTGTCTTTAGCAAGTGCTACAAATTTTTCACAAAATTTATATCCTACCATTCCGTTACCTACAACAATAATTTTTTTCATGTGTTTATATTTATTGTTTTTAAATTGTCATCCCGATAGCTATCGGGACTGTTCGCTATTAATCATTTCGTTGGGTAATAATGCTTTTAACATGCTCGT
>NZ_JBFVFE010000048.1:0-31621 GCF_052728615.1 Mariniflexile sp.
CGATATTGTTGACAATTAAATTGAATTTGAAACTGAAAATTTGAAAATATGGATTGTCCCCTAGAGGGGACTTTAGGGGTGTTTTTAAAATTTGAGTAATATTTAAATATTAGTTAAATACGACGTCAATGGTAGTTTTTTCATTAGAAAAAAAGCGAAGCAATCTTTTAAATTGAACTTATTGGATTTTATTTATAATTTAAACGGATTGCTTCGTCGTGCCTCCTATCATTGACGAATGTGATTGATATTCAGTTATTTTGATTCTTGCTTATATCGAACTCAGGTTAAAAAGTAAAAAAACCACTTTACCCCGATAACAATCGGGAGAAGTGGTTTTGTTTTTAAATTATATTCTTAACCCTGCTTTAATTTAGTTTAAATCAAAACGGTCTAAGTTCATTACTTTATTCCATGCTGCAACAAAATCGTTAACAAACTTTTCTTTGGAATCTTCAGATCCATAAACTTCTGCAATGGCACGCAACTCAGAGTTTGAACCAAAAATTAAATCTACTCGAGTACCCGTCCATTTTATTTCGCCTGTTTTACGGTTACTGCCCATAAATATGTTTTCAGAATCTGATGTTGCTTTCCAAGTCGTGCTCAAATCAAGTAAATTAACAAAGAAATCATTAGTAAGGGCATCTTGTTTTTTTGTAAAAAACCCATGCTTGGAATGATCAAAATTGGTTCCCAATACACGCATTCCTCCAACCAAAACAGTCATTTCAGGAATAGAAAGTGTTAGTAATTGGGCTTTATCCACCAACATTTCCTCGGCAGAAGAGGTATGATGAGCGCTCATGTAGTTTCTAAAACCATCGGCCCTAGGCTCTAAGGCTGCAAACGATTCTACATCGGTTTGCTCTTGTGTTGCATCTGCTCTACCGGGAATAAATGGCACATTTATAGTATGGCCAGCATTTTTCGCTGCTTTTTCAATAGCTGCACATCCACCCAACACAATTAAATCGGCCATGGAGATCATTTTATCAATAGGTTGCACACTATTGAAAGCCATTTTAATACTTTCAAGTGTTTCTAAAATTTTAGATAATTCTGCTGGGTCATTAACTTGCCAGTTTTTTTGTGGAGCAAGTCTTAAATGTCCACCATTAGCACCACCTCGCATATCCGACCCACGAAATGTAGACGCCGATGCCCAAGCAGTAGAAACTAATTGGGGAATAGATAACCCGGAATTCAATATTTTATCTTTTAATTCTGCTACATCATTGCCATCAACCAAACGGTGGGTTACTTCAGGAATTGGGTCTTGCCAAATTAATTCCTCTTTTGGCACTTCTGGACCTAGGTAACGTGCCAAGGGCCCCATATCTCTGTGCGTTAATTTAAACCAAGCACGAACAAAGGCATTGGCGAAATCTTCAGGATTTTCATGATAGTGCTTAGAAATAGGCGCATAAATGGGATCCATTTTAAGAGCCATATCCGCAGTAGTCATCATAAGGGCTTGTGTTTTTGTTGCATCACCAGCGGCAGGGGCACGTTTTGCTTTAGAGGCCTCGGTTGGTGTCCATTGATGAGCGCCCGCAGGACTTTTGGTCAATTGCCATTCATACCCTAACAAAACATTAAAATAATCATCATCCCATTGCGTGGGGTTTGGCGTCCATGCGCCTTCTATTCCACTGGTAATGGTATGGTCTCCTACACCAGTACCAAACGTGTTTTTCCAGCCTAAACCCATATCCTCAATACTTCCTCCGGCAGGTTCTCGTCCAACATACTTTCCTGGGTCGGCAGCACCATGCGCTTTCCCAAACGTATGTCCGCCAGCAACAAGTGCTACGGTTTCTTCATCGTTCATGGCCATTCGAGCAAAAGTCTCTCGAATATCTATGGCAGATTTTAATGGGTCAGGATTTCCATTTGGCCCTTCCGGATTTACATAAATCAATCCCATTTGTACAGCACCAAGCGGGTTTTCAAGTTCTCTATCACCTGTATAACGCTTATCGCCTAACCATTCGGTTTCAGAACCCCAATAAATATCTTCCTCTGGTTGCCAAATATCTTCACGTCCACCTCCAAATCCAAAAGTCTTTAATCCCATCGATTCTATGGCGCAGTTTCCCGCAAGAATCATAAGGTCTGCCCACGAAATTTTTTTGCCATATTTCTTTTTAATGGGCCATAGTAATAAGCGGGCTTTATCTAAGTTTCCGTTATCTGGCCAACTGTTAAGCGGAGCATAACGTTGTGAACCAGAACCACCTCCTCCTCTGCCATCGGCAATTCGATAAGTACCTGCGCTATGCCATGCCATTCTTATAAAAAACGGACCATAATGGCCATAATCGGCTGGCCACCAGTCTTGAGAATCGGTCATTAAATCAAAAAGATCTTTTTTCACTTCCTTAAGATCCAGTTTTTTAAATTCTTCTGCATAATTAAAATCACTACCCATAGGATTTGAGCGTGAATCATGTTGCCTAAGAATGTTTAAATTTAACTGATTAGGCCACCAGTCTCTGTTGGAGGTGCCTCCTCCGGCGCTATTTTTTACTGATCCACTAGAATATGGACATTTGCTACCTTCATTAATATCATAAGATGATGCAGTAGAATGCTTATTGTTTTCCATTTTTTTTAAGTTTTTTTAATAAATTCCCAATGGCTTAAAGTTAACAATTACAAACCAAAAAAAACAATCTAACTGAATCTTTATATGTTATATTGAAATTGATAAAATCTATTAAAAATAAAATCACCATAGTTTTAAATAATAAAAGCCACTTCATTTTTTGAAGTGGCTTTCCAGCGAACCTAACAACTAAATAATATAACTATTTAAGACTTTGGCAATAATACGCTGTCAATGACGTGTATAACACCGTTAGACTGATTAACGTCTGCCATAGTAACCATGGCCGAATTGCCATTTTCGTCTGTAACATATACGTCTTTACCTTTTAACCAAGCGGTAATGGTGCCACCGCTTAGGGTTTTAATTTTTGCTTTTCCGTTGCCTTCTTTTATCAATTTTAAAACATCCTTGGCATTCCATTTTCCTGAAACTACATGATACTTTAAAATAGCTTGCAATGTTTCCTTGTTTTCTGGCTTTAATAAATTTTCTACAGTTCCCATAGGCAATTTATCAAAAGCTGCGTTTGTTGGGGCAAATACCGTAAAAGGGCCTTCGCCCATTAAAACGTCCACTAAATCTGCTGCCTTAACTGCGGCAACCAAAGTGGTGTGGTCTTTAGAATTAACGGCATTTTCTACAATGTTTTTACTTGGGTACATGGCAGCACCACCAACCATTTTGGTGTCTTCTTTCATCATTTTGTTTTGGGCAGTTAAACCTTGTCCAACAAAAAGTGTGATTGCGAAAATTGTAGCGGTAAATAAATTTGATTTTTTCATAATGCTATTTTTTTATTTGTTTATACCCTACTAACGCATGTTAATAAGTTGCGGTTTTAAAAATAGATTCCTTTAACAAAACATTAACAAACGGCTTAAAAAAATATAACGACTATTTCAACTAAACGCTTAATAATTACTATTTTTAACAAAAATTAAAAAACAACACCATGGCTACAGTAACATTAAAAGGAAACCCCATTAAAACCTCGGGAGAATTACCGAAAGTTGGAACAAAAGCTCCAGGTTTCACATTAACAGCAACCGATTTATCGTCCAAAAGTTTAAGTGATTTTGCAGGAAGCAAAGTAGTTCTAAACATTTTCCCAAGTGTTGATACCGGCACTTGTGCACAATCTGTTAGACAGTTTAACCAAGAAGCCAGCGAACTGGAAAACACAAAAGTACTTTGTATATCGCACGATTTGCCTTTTGCGCTAAACCGTTTTTGTGGTGCCGAAGGATTAAATAACGTTATCAGCTTATCTGATTATAAAGATGGCAGCTTCGGAAAAGCTTATGGATTAAACTTTATAACGGGCCCATTGGAAGCATTACATTCCCGTTGTGTCGTGGTTTTAGATGAAAATGGCACTGTTTTATATACCGAACAAGTGGGCGAGATTGTTGACGAACCTAATTACAAAGCGGCCTTAGAAGCATTGCACGCCTAATTTTTTTAAAATATAATGGTTAAAAAAGAATCCTTCTTCGCCAACCGCATGCGAAGCATAGGTTACGCTTACAAAGGCGCATTACTTCTTTTAAAAAATGAAGCGAGTGTAAAAGTCCAATTTACAATAGCACTATTTGTTACCGCAGCAGGATTCTTTTTTAATATTTCTTATACAGAATGGGCCATTCAACTTTTAGCCATTGGTTTGGTTATGGCTATGGAAGGCATCAATACGGCTATAGAAGAAACAGCCAATTTTATCCATCCAGAGCATCACAATAAAATTGGATTGATAAAAGATATTGCTGCCGGGGCTGTGTTTTTCGCTTCCGTTTTCGCCATCATTATCGGACTTATTATCTATTTACCAAAGATTTTTTAAATACCAAAGCAACTGCTTTTAAATTGTCGCTTATATAATCCATAATAAACTCTTTTGTTCAATATCGTTTTTTGCTTTGTGCATCTTTGTGAAATAGCTATAACACAAAGACACACGAAGTAAAAAGAAGTTTCACAAAGATTATTAAGTTAGTAAAAGCATTTGCCCTATTAAAATACCATAACCATTAGGTTAAACGTTAGTAATTTGTATTTTTGTTGAATCGTTTTAACGATTCCATCCTGATCTTGTTTCAGGACCCCAATTTGAAACCGTAATGCATTAATGGCGAAGAAAAAAACCACCAGCACTAAACAACCACGAAAGAAATTTAAAATGCCGAGTTTTAAATTATCAAACCAGCAAAAACTGGTTTTTGGTAGCTTTTTGGCCTTTTTTGGCATCCTACTTTGTATTGCATTCATTTCGTTCTTTTTTACTGGTGAGGCAGACCAGAGCAGTTTGACCGATTTCGCATCGCGCAAAGTGAAATCTGAAAATTGGTTGAGCAAATCCGGTGCTTGGTTAAGCGATTTGTTTATCCAACGTGGGTTTGGTGTGGGGTCGTTCATCATTGCAGGGCTTATATTTTTATCGGGGGTTTATGTGTTGATGAACCTGAACAAAGGCAAATTGGCAACCCACTGGTTTTGGGGGATTTTAATCGTTATTTGGCTATCCATCCTATTTGGTTTCTTTGGAGATGCTTACGGTATTCTTGGTGGCACCATTGGTTATGAAGTCAATGGGTATTTGCAGGATTTTATAGGGAAAATAGGCACTTCCCTCCTACTTTTGTTTGGGCTGATAACGTATTTGGCCATTCGATTTAAAGTTACTTTTGAAAGTTTTACGACTATATTCAAATCGGCCAAGAAGAATATTAAAGAGGATTTTTACAATGCTGACGACGCGTGTTTTGTTCCGTTGGATAATAATTTATCGGAGGAAGCGGCTTCTATTAAATCGGCTTTTGAAATTTCTCGGGAAGAAGGACGGCCAACAACAAAAAATGAGCGCCATCCCATTGCTCAATCCGCTCCTTTGATTGTAAAAACACCCGTAAAAGAAGAAGATGAAGAGGATTTGGATATTCAGATGGAAGTGAAGCAAGTCGCCGAGGAACAATCTGAAACTGATAACCTATCAGACAAATTGGTGGCCGATTTTGGGCAATTCGACCCTACTTTGGAATTAGCAAAATATCAATTTCCGCCGTTGGACCTTCTTAAAAAATATGATTCAGAAGGTATTACCATCAATCAAGAAGAATTAGAAGAAAATAAAAACAAGATTGTAGAAACCTTAAAAAACTACAATATTGGCATTGCCAGTATTAAAGCCACTATTGGCCCAACGGTAACGCTCTATGAAATTGTACCCGATGCAGGCATCAGAATTTCAAAAATCAAAAACTTGGAAGATGATATTGCGCTGTCACTTGCCGCACTTGGTATTCGTATTATTGCGCCCATTCCCGGTAAAGGCACCATTGGTATTGAAGTGCCAAAT
The DNA here is from genome assembly GCF_052728615.1 of Mariniflexile sp. Taxonomy (NCBI): domain Bacteria; kingdom Pseudomonadati; phylum Bacteroidota; class Flavobacteriia; order Flavobacteriales; family Flavobacteriaceae; genus Mariniflexile; species Mariniflexile sp. Next base: position 5,967 of record NZ_JBFVFE010000048.1, read on the forward strand.
AAAAATGCCACCATCGTATCGATGCGTTCGGTAATTGCCTCTAAAAGGTTCCAAACCTCCGAAATGCAATTGCCCATTGCTTTGGGCAAAACCATTAGCAACGAAACTTTTGTGGTCGATTTAGCCAAAATGCCCCATTTGCTTATGGCTGGTGCTACCGGGCAAGGTAAATCGGTCGGGTTAAATGCCGTGCTTACCTCGTTACTTTATAAAAAGCATCCTGCCGAAGTGAAGTTTGTTTTGGTAGATCCAAAAAAGGTAGAATTGACGCTTTTCAATAAAATTGAACGCCATTATTTGGCTAAACTTCCCGATAGTGAAGATGCCATTATTACCGATAACACCAAGGTAATCAATACATTGAATTCATTGTGTATTGAAATGGACAACCGCTACGAGTTATTAAAAAACGCGCTGTGTAGAAACATTGCGGAATACAATGTAAAATTTAAGGAACGAAAATTGAACCCCAACGAAGGGCATCAGTTTTTACCTTACATTGTGTTGGTTGTTGATGAGTTTGCCGATTTGATCATGACTGCGGGTAAAGAGGTGGAAACCCCCATAGCCCGTTTGGCACAATTGGCGCGCGCCATAGGTATCCATTTGATTATTGCTACGCAACGCCCATCGGTAAACGTTATCACGGGTATTATAAAAGCGAATTTCCCTGCGCGGGTTGCTTTTAGGGTAACCTCAAAAATAGATTCGCGAACCATTTTGGATGGCTCGGGAGCCGACCAGCTTATTGGACGTGGCGATATGCTTTTCACACAAGGAAACGATTTAATTAGGGTGCAATGTGCTTTTGTTGACACACCTGAGGTTGAAAAAATAACGGAATTTATCGGCTCTCAAAAAGCATATCCAGATGCCTATCTATTACCTGAGTTTGTTGGGGAAGAAAGTGGCACAAGTCTTGATGTTGACATTGAAGACCGCGATAAACTGTTTAGGGATGCCGCCGAAGTGATTGTAACCGCACAACAAGGTTCGGCTTCTTTATTGCAACGAAAACTTAAGTTAGGCTATAATCGTGCCGGTAGGCTCATAGATCAATTGGAAGCCGCCGGTATTGTGGGGCCTTTTGAAGGCAGTAAAGCAAGACAGGTGCTTATTACAGATCTGACCGCTTTGGAAAGACATTTAGAAAATGAAAATAATTAATTATAATAAAATGAAACGAGCATGTTAAAAGCATTATCACCCAACGAAATGATTAATAGCGAACAGTCCCGGTAGCTATCCGGGATGACCAATAAAAAACAAATAATATAAACACATGAAAATCAAAAATATAGTAACTGTTTTACTGATAACGCTTTCGCTGAACGGCTTTGCTCAAAATAAAGCGAAAACACTTTTAAACGACGTATCAAAAAAAGTAAAAAGCTATGATAATATTTCCATAGAATTCAAATATGTTTTAGAGAATACCGCTGAAAAAATAAAACAAGAAACCAAAGGCGATGTTGTTTTGCAGGGCGAAAAGTATAAACTGAACATTCTTGGAGTTACCCGTCTTTTTGATGGGAAAAAACTCTACAATATTAGTACCGAAGATGAAGAGGTAACCATTTCTTCAGATAGTGATAAAGAAGAAGATGCCATAACCCCCAGTAAAATGTTGTCTTTTTACGAAGATGGCTATACGTATGCCATGGATATTGAGCAAAATGTTAATGGCAGAAAAATACAGCTGGTAAAATTGACTCCTATTGATTCAAATTCTGAAATAAAATACATCCTTTTGGGTATAGACACACAAACCAAACACATTTATAATTTGTTGCAAATTGGCAAAAACGGCACAAAAACAACACTTACCGTTAATTCTTTTAAAACAAATGAGCCTTTATCGAAAAGCTTATTTAACTTTGACGCCAACAAATACAAAGGTTACTACATTAATAAACTTAATTAAATTGAGAATTAAGAATGCCTTTAAAAGTGTTCTTAATCTGCATATAGTAAGGCAGGTATACTAATTTGATTATAGACATTTAAAGTGTGAAGATACTAGACCGATACATACTAACCACCTACCTTAAAACTTTTTTCAGCGTATTTTTTATACTTATGCTGATTTTTATTTTACAAACTATCTGGTTGTATATTAGAGAGCTATCTGGTAAAGATTTGGATATTGGTGTTATTTTCAAGTTTTTATTTTACTTCATGCCAAAACTCATCCCTTTGGTGTTGCCGTTAACCATTTTATTGGCATCCATTATGGTGTTTGGTAGTTTTGCCGAAAACTATGAGTTTGCTGCCATGAAATCGACAGGTATCTCACTGCAACGCGCCATGTCCGGACTCAGTATTTTCATTGTTGTTTTAGGTATTGTTACGTTTTTCTTTTCAAATAATGTGATTCCTTGGGCAGAAGTAAACTCATTCAACCTTCGACGAAACATCGCTAAATTAAAACCTGCCATGTTACTTGCCGAAGGGCAGTTTAACGAAGTAGGTACTTACAACATTAAATTTGATGATAAACATGGCGATAGGGACCAATACCTGGATAACGTTACCATCCATATAAAAGGTGCTGATGGCAGAAGCAATGCTACTACCATAAAAGCCAAAACAGGAGAACTGGCAAGCGAAAAAGATTCTAATGTGTTAAAGCTTATTTTAAATGATGGAAATTACTATAGTGATGTAACGCCCAGAAGCATGGCCGCTAGAAACAAAAAACCTTTTGCAAAAAGCACCTTTAAAAAGTATATTATCAATATTGATCTGTCGCAAATAAATAACGTCGATTTTGATGATCAGTCACAAACGGACAAATACAATATGCTCGATGTGGTTGGGTTGTACAAAACCATCGATTCATTGGAAAAACAGGAACGGTCTGTTAAAGAAAATTTCTCAAAAAGTTTATTTTTGCGTTCGGGCATCATAAATAATTCACCAATTAAAAAAACAACCGCAGATTCTACTTATTTAGGAAATGTTTTGGACTTGTTCAATGCAAAAGAAAAATATGATATGGTAGATGTGGCTGCAAAAACAATACAAGGTACCGAACAAACCATTACTCTAAATTTAGCTACCGAAAAAGTGTCCAAAGAATGGCTTAACAAACATATTATTTCGCTGCACGAAAAGTTTGCTTTAGCGTTTGCATGCATTATTCTGTTTTTTGTTGGTGCCCCTCTTGGCGCTTTAATACGCAAAGGCGGTATTGGGCTACCCATGGTTATTGCCATCGTTCTGTTTTTAACGTATCACTTTATAGGTATTTTTGCCACAAACAGTGCTAAAAATGGAAGTTTCAATCCAGTAGTGGCCAGTTGGTTTTCCACACTTATTATGTTGCCTCTCGGTATATTCTTAACAAGACGTGCTACTGCCGACAAAGGTTTATTTGAGTTTGACAACCTTATAGAGCCCATTAAAAAAGTTTTCAATATCAAAGAAAAGGACAGCGTTGATTACACGTTTTTGTCCTCTTATAATAAAGAGGAGTTAATAGATGTCATCAATACCTATAAAACTCTTGGCCTTTTGGAAAATAGCAGGTACGAAGCTATACATATTTTGAATAGCCGTGGTATTTCAACCAACCAGTTACGGGAAGAAGGCTTGGTAATCTCGCCCGCATATACCACTTCCGAAAGTGTTTATAAAGATTACAAAGCCCATGAAAAGTTTGCTATCACGCTATATGCCGTTGGCATCGTTTTACTTGTACTGCATTTTGTGTTCAAAAACAATAAATTGCCGTCTTTGGCTTCGGCATCCATACAAATTAGCTTGGTATCGTTATTTCTGTTCATTGTATATTATGTAAAATCGATACTCAATACAAGCACATTTTACAACCATATTCGTAAAAAAGAGAAAAAACCCAACTTGTTTCTTCTAATAATAGGAATCCCATTATATTTTATTGCCTACATATATATTAGAGCCAAAATGAAGGAAGACTTAAGGCAAAATTGCTTGGATTCCTTAAAATAAAATATCTTTGCACCATGATTAATGACACCATGACAAAACACACCACCACTCCGCTTAAACTTAATGCCATAAGCGAGGCTATTGAAGACATTCGAAACGGGAAGGTCATTATAGTTGTTGATGATGAAAACCGTGAAAATGAAGGTGATTTTGTAGCCGCCGCCGATAAAGTAACCCCAGAAATGATAAACTTTATGGCAACACAAGGCAGGGGGCTTATTTGTGTGCCACTTACTGAAACCCGTTGCAAGGATTTAGAACTTAAAATGATGGTCAGCAATAATACCGACCACATGGAAACTGCCTTTACGGTTTCGGTAGATTTAAGAGGCCATGGAGTTACCACAGGTATTTCTGCAAGCGATAGAGCCAAAACCGTAAAAGCACTTATAGATCCAAATACAAAGTCATTCGATTTATCCAGACCCGGACATATATTTCCTTTAGTGGCCAAAGAAGGTGGTGTTTTAAGACGAACGGGGCATACCGAGGCGGCCATAGATTTTGCAAGACTCGCGGGCTTAAAACCGGCGGGAGTTATTGTGGAAATCATGAATGGAGATGGTACCATGGCGCGCTTGCCAGAACTGATGAAAGTGGCTAAAAAATTAGATCTTAAAATTGTTTCCATTGAAGATTTAGTGGCATATAGAATGCAACACGATTCGTTGATTGAGAAAAAGGAAGATTTTCAAATAGAAACCCGCTTTGGAAGTTTTAGGTTAAGAGCCTATAAACAAACCACTAACAATCAAATACATATAGCGTTAACAAAAGGTGTTTGGAAAGATAACGAAGAGGTGCTTACACGGATAAATTCCACTTTGATCAATAATGATATTTTAGGGACACTTACCAACAATGTGGACGAGCAATTAGAGAATATGTTCAAGGTGATCAATAATGAAGGGCAAGGTGCCATCATTTTTATCAATCAAGAATCTCAATCCATGAATATTCTAAATAGATTGTCCATTTTAAAAGAAAACCAGCAACCCCATACGGTCTTTAAAGCTCCAAAAGTTGATATGGACACCAGGGATTTTGGTATTGGCGCCCAAATACTGCACGATTTAAATATTCATAAACTACGGCTTATCTCCAATAGCGAACAAAGCAAACGTGTTGGTTTAATTGGCTATGGTTTAGAAATTGTGGGCTATGTAACTTATTAAAAAAAAGGGAGGTTTTAAGCAAATCTCCCTTTTTTTATATTGAACTCATTTAAATTATTTTATAATCACTCTTTTGGTAGCACTTTGGCTATTACTGAACGCTTTTAACACATAAACCCCTGATTTTAAATTTTCTGTATTAATTTGTTTTTCTTCGGAAGATGATAATACTTTTTTGCCTAACACATCAAACATTTCCACTTTTTCGATAGGTGTTTGAGAGGATATATTGATGACACTTGATGCAGGATTGGGATATACCTTGAAATCTTGTTTGCTAAATGCTTCCGAACTTAAACTAAAAGGATCAGCCACAGAATAGTCTTTTTCTATTTTGTAATAGGGTTTCCATGCTCCTGAAACCCAATCCTCAAGAATATTTGCCGTTACATTGCCATTGGCATCATAGGAGTTTGTTTCTCTATCTTCATTTTCATCATTATCATCTTTTTGCGTGATCGTTTTAACAAGAGTTCCAACATAGTCAATAATAGTCTGGCCATTATAATCCCATCCGCCACTACCATCTGGTATTTCGTACATAACCTTAGTAATTAAACCCCCAGTATAGGTAAACGTGGCCCGTTCTAGATCGTACATGGACCCATTCCATGTGCTCTCTAAGTACCCCGATTGTATGCCTGGAGAGGTATAAAATGTTTCAAAAATTTCTTCAGTAAACCAAGCAGTACCAGATAATGAACTTTGGATGGTTTGTTTGGTAATATCTGCTCCTGAATACTCGTATAATTCTTGTATGCTTGAAGGGGTTTTCTCAAACGTCATGGTTCCAGGATTATAGTACAAAGTCGTTTTTCTAATTAAGTTGTTAGATCCGTTGTATTTATATTCAATTTTCGAGGTGTTTTGCCAGTTCATTGACACATAGGTTTGTGTTGTTTCGCTAATTAAGTTATTAGCGCCACCATAGTCATACATAACTTGTGATGTATTTTGCCATTCCATTAACGCATTATTCCAAAACTGTTGCGCGTCCAAGGTTATATTGTTATTGGCGTTGTAAGTCTTGTTATTTTGAAACTGTTTTTCTAAACTCGGAACTTGTAATATAAGCAAGTTGGTTTCCTTGTTGCCACCATTGTCGTAGGTAAATTGTGTGGTCGTATCGTGTTTCCAATCCAAAATGGAATTATCCCAAGAATACACCCTCTGCTCATCCACTTTATAAACGGGCTGGGAAAAACTTAAAACAGGAGATAAAAAGAATAAAATAAATGCCGAAAAAAGTAAAATTTGTTTCATAATTAATAGCTTTAAATAGTTAATATATAGTTACATCGAATTAAAATATTAATGTGAGCATTTTTAAATGGAATCTTTTCAAATTTCGAACCTAATCGACTTTAAAAAAGTGATTCATTATTAGCTAACAACCTTTTTAATGACCAATACCAACCTCAATACTTTTTGAAGATTCCCGAGATCGGTCAATAGCTGTAACTACATAATAAAAATAAGTACCCTTTTGAAGCCCTGCATCTTTAAATTCTTGGGTTTGTGCATTAACATTGCCCACTTTCTCATAAGCATCATTTCCTTTTGAACGACGGTAGATGGCATATCCTGTAACCCCTTGCTGATAGGATTTATCCCAAGAAATAATGATTTCATTGTTGATTTTGCGCACGCCAATATTGGCCGGCGGCCCTAATGGGCCCATTGGCAACGATATACTCTCGATATTGGAAACCGGGCTTTCATTACCTTGGTCGTCAAGCATGGTTATGGTGTAACTGTAAGTTTTACCTTGAACGACATTTATATCTTCAAACGAAGTATTGGTTATTGGTGTTTCATTCTCTTTCTGAAAACCATTCAATGCTAACTGTTTAACAGAAATATCTGCCGACAATATATTTCCGATGGCTTTATAAATATTGAAAGAAGGGTTGGCTATGTCATCTGTATCCAAAGACCGCCATGAAATGTTTACCCGACCATTTATGGGTGCCAATTGCATGCCTATAGGTGCCATGGGTTTGTAAGTGCTGCCAATGTTTCCAAAAACAATATTTGAAAAATCACTTTGCGCACCATTAAATCCTGCGGTTTTTACGGCATATTTATAGGTGTTGCGTCCATTTTGAATGGTGGCATCCTTAAAAACGGTGTCTTTTAAATGATTCGAAACCAATTCCCAATTATCCTGTCCACTTTTTGAACGATATACATAATAACCCGAAACTTCAGGAAATATGGATTTGTTCCATGAAAGGGAAATTTCATCATCAGAAGAGGCTGCCTTAAGATTTACGGGAGGTTCCATAAACAGCGATTCATCGGCATGAATACCTGATGCGGTAGCAATTTGGTCGGTCAAAGTTTGCCTAATACTTAAATAACGCAATTGGTAATGGTACAGCACATTGGGCAACAGGTTGGTATCAAAATAACTTTGTTGTTGCATGGAAAGCGTATCCAAAATAGCATATCCAGATTTGGGATCTGTACTTCTTTCCAACACCAAGGCTGATATAAATTTATCGCTTTCCAAACCCTTGCCCCACTCTAAATACAACCCAGATAGTGTGTCTTTTGCACTCATTGCCACCACTTTTGGAATGGTTCCGAATTGGTGGGATATTAAGGAAATGGTATCGGACGGCGTGCCTTCAAGCCCGGTAATGGACGTTGGCACAGCATAATAATCATATTGTGTATTGGGTTTTACCTTTTCAGAATAGGATATGGTGTTTTTATCCAATTTTTCATTATTTGCCATGAGCAACTTTTTAATAGGTTCAAAAGTTCCGTAGTTGCCCTCCCTTTTGTATATCGTTGCCAACAGTGCTGGATTTGATTCATCTTTTGGTAAATTCCATTCTACATTTACAATGGAATCGGATTCTGAAAAGCGTATGGCTTTGGGTTTTGGACTTGCCAATTTTCCTGTTAAGGTAATTTCGGAAACCAATTCATTCGGTTTGTTACCGACCGTTTTAGGAACATAGGATACTTGGTATTTTAGGGTTGTCCCTTTTGCTGCCTTATACCCTGTATCTTTAAAACATACGCCCAAAGCGACCAAAAAATCGGGATTCAATACCAACAAACCATTATCGGATTGTTTGGAGTGTGTCTTAAAATACTCCCATGCTTCATTTTCAGAAGATAGTCCCTGTAATGCCATGATAAATTTTAAAACCTCTGAATTCGATATTTTCTTTAGTTCTTCTGGACTTTCCGCCTTTTTCAATTGACCAATTTCAATAGGTTTTCTACCATCAACCCTAAACACTTTAACTTCTGAAAATTCCGAATCGGTATTAGAAGTTCCGGGCGTTTGGGCGGTTAAAAATAAGTAAACGCCACTTTTCCTTTCCTTTATGGTCATCTGGGAAGAAACCATATTAAAAAAGAGTCCGAAAAACAATAGTAAGTAGTGTAGTTTTTTCATTATAAATCCAATTTAAACTTTAAACCATTACTAGAACTATAGCCTACCAATACGTTTGGATTGACGCAAATTTTAGCGCCGCAGGGGATGGGACACACCTCGCAGCTGCTCCAAAAGCAGGAGTCAAAACAGCCTCCCCAAGTAATGCCGTTACAGCCGCCGTTACAGCAAACATGGGCGTTAAGATTTGCACCCAAATTGCCAGTAATGTCCCAACTGCCCGAATTGTACCAGCCTTCAAAACCAGAGTTGACGCTTAATGATGCCCCGGCAACTCCAATACCAAAAAACTTAGCACTAAAGCTGCCTCCAAAGCCGTTTTCAATCTTGGCACCAAAACTGGATGCTTTGATATTGGCAAAAACGGTGGCTTGTGATTTGTTATACAACGACCCGGAAACCGACGCAATGCCCTTAACCCCAAGCGTTATACTTGATGAAACATTGGTATGGACATTAAAATAGCCTCCATAAACCCGACCATTATACAAGGCATAATCCGGCACATTTGCAAGAGAAGCATGTTGGGATTTTGAAGCATTCCAACCTCCTACCATGGTAACGCCCGTTTTGAATATTTTGGCTATGGACGTTTCAGAAGTTGCAGAAACAAACCAATAGGTATTATTTGATTTGGTACTTAATTCCAAATGTAAATTCCCTTCCGATGAAAAATTAAGTCCTTTCATTAAAGTGACACCTGTGCCCATTTTGGCATCGACATAATAATACTGATCGGCAAAGTCCAGTTTAAAACTGCCTTCCCCAACTTTCCAAGAGTCCATCAGCACTAAGTCGGCACCGCCTGAAAAAATAGGGCCTTTAGGGGTTGAAGTGATGTCCACTTTAACAGGATTTAGGGCAACTACCCCAGCAGGATCGGCAACAAACAAAATCCTTCCGGTGGCAAAAATAGAATAGACATTGGTGCTGGTTTTTACATTGAAACCACCTCCAATTTTATCAAATTTTACCACGCCAATCGGTATTACGGCGTCGGACTTAAATTTAGCACCAATATCTTTGCCCCCAGATATTTTTTTATAACGAAAAGCAAGACCGATGCCCGCATCCATATTGGCCAATTTGAGACTGCCGTTCCCACTGAATTCGTTATCTGAAAATTTTACTTTGGCAGCCATGGCAATAGAACTTAGCAAATTGTACTCAAAACCCATCTCATCCATCGAAACGCTTGATTTGGAATAATGCAAATTGGTTTCGGCACCCATACCAAAATTGGGAATATCCAGTTTCATCTTGCCTCCAATTTCCAATTCCTTCGAAGCACTTTTAAAACCTAGGTTCTTAATTTCAAAATGGGCCATATTGGCGAAATCCAATTTTAAATCAGGTTTTACCTTAAAACCAAAATTGCCATTGGTAGCTACTGAAAAATATGGCAAGTCCACTTCCTCTCCAATATATTTTGGTAATTTTAAAAGCGCTCCACCTGCCAATTGATAATTACTGGAAGCAGGCACTTTTTGTAATGCAAAGGCTTGATTGTTCTTGGATTTTATCTTTACGGCATCATAAATACTTAAACCCGCGCTGGGGAAATAAAACTCGCCCCCAGCAATTCCTGTGGTTTTTACCATAAGATTTGTGACCCCAATACTACCCGGAATGGTAACATCCATATTACCCGCCAAAGAAATACCATAGCTATTAATCCCTAAATTTGAGATTTTAAGTTTCCATGCAGAAAAATTGATAACAAAATCACTATCCAAACCGAGGTCTTTAATGCCTCCGGATTTGGTAATGGTAAGATTTTTTATTTGGATATCGAACGGATTGATGCCCAGAAGGGAAGTCACTTTTAACGAAGCTGCCAACGTGAGTTCGTTTGCATTGATGGATGTATTTGAAAAATTCGGTTGCAGTTCAAATCCAAATAATTTCCATGAAGCATTGTCGGCATCCAACCCATAACTTATTGTGGCTGGTCCACCATCACTCCTACTGATTTCAACATTTTTGGAATTATTGGATTTAAGGAAAATGGGGGTATTTGAAAATTCAAGTCCGTTCAATTGCGGAAAGGATTTCTTTAAATCCACTTTCACTTCCGAAACAATCGCTCCTTTTTGTTTATCGCCATTTATGGCTTTAAGTTGCAAACCATTGGAGCTGTAAGCCACGGCTTTAACATAATCATGTATTGACAATTCCACATTGGAAGTATTCAAATTTACTTCGGCATTTATGGGTTCGATGGCATTACCAACCTTACCGATCTTCACATCCTGAAAAGCTAATTTCAGGTTTTGGTTTACGGGTTTTAAACCATTTGGAAACGGTATGTTTGTGAGTTTACCAGAAATGGTATATTCATTGGGTGCCGTGGGTTAATAATCGCTTAAAAGCATGGCGTAGCCCATTAATTTTTCGGCATTGAATTCGGGTTTTCCCAAATTAAAATCCAGTTTGTAACTTGGTCCTTTCACAAAATCATCTTGCTTTTCATCAGCAAGATAGCCTGTTTTTTGTGCAACAATTTCAAAAACCCCTGCCGGTATTCCAAATTTATAATTGCCATTAGAGTCCGTTAAAGTTGTAATATGCTCTTTCCCTTTAACAAATACGGTAGCACCTTCAATTTTATTGGAACCCGACGCCACCTTCCCTGAAATGGCTATGCCTTTTTCAAGAAAAACTTCCATTTCCAACGTATCCTTAGCCATATTTGCTATTTCAACGGGGGTCGTTATGTTTATATAAGTGGAATTTTGCGGGCCAGCCACCAACACATTCGGAACGCCACTGTCCACATTACCAAGTACCACAATACCATTTTTATTCGCAATTTCAAAACTGCTTGTGGATTCCGATTTGGCTCTGGCTTCAGCTATTGGTTTTTGGGTGTCGGTATCTTTTATGGTAAGTTTTACATAAAACTTGCTCATTTTTAGAATTTGGTCGCAATTTTTATTGGAATTGGAGTTGATAATCGCGCCATTTCCAAATATTTTTTGGACACTGGCCTCTTGAAAGGTAACACCGTTTTCAAACATGCCGTTTTGGTTCATTCCAATAATAGTATAGGGTGAAGATGCATTGGCAGTGGGATTTGAATTATTTGTAAACTGGAAATTAGCGGGATTCACACTAATAAAATTAGGCTTTTCGTCAGTGCCAACAGCCATAGTAAATTCCTTGTTCCTAAACCCGTTCATTTTCACTAAAAGCAGATGCTTACCGGGTGCTTGCGAGGTGGTAAAATTGCCGTCGTTATCAGAATAAAATTCATCGCCACCGGATTTCCATCGTAAAACCGCTCCGTTGATGCCTTTATTGGTCTCAAATAGAGTTAAAACTATGTACTTTAGTGCATCTCGCTTTAGCTTCTAAAAATTTTGCCACGAATCGCACGAATTTTCACGAATTCTCTCGTTTCCTGAAAAGGTGGGCGTAAATAATTTACTATCTATTTCACGAATGCAACAGACTTTCAGTCTGTTTTAAAAACCTATGGCACTTTAGTCCATAGTGGTTTAGTTTATCCTGTTTTTTTTCTTGGTTGGATTTGTTGATAGCTGCAATTGCCGTGTTAACCGAAAAAACCTCCGTAACTCCAGAGGATTGGAGGGCATTAGGCAAACCTTGAGCAGTTGTGTTGCCTGAAACACTTGGGTTGGTTGAAAATATAGGCGTAGCACTTACTTGAGTTGTGGATATGGCTCCGTATTTAGTATTAGTGTCCAATTTATTGATGCCACTTTCCGTGCTTCTAAAGGCATATACGATTTTTCCTTTAAAGGTATTGACATGCAGCGGTTTAACAGAACCATCTGGCGTAAATGTGGGTTTATTCGTGGTTGTTGAAGGCTTATCTGGAGGAATGTTAAGCAAAGTTATATTATCCAAAGTTGTTGGTTTCCAAGTAAACCAACAGACTTCACTTTTTCCACCGTTTAAAATTGGTGTATTAGGCTCCCCTTCTTTAGCAATGACTTGCCACGCATAACTTTTTCCTGCTTCCAAAGGCGGATCTGTTGGGCCGTATAAAATAGAGGTTTGTGTAAAAACCGAACGCTCTAAAAAAGCAGGAACTGTTGATGACAAAAATGCTTGGTTTGGGTCTTGGTTTGGTAGTAGCTCAACCATTTTCAAGGTATATTCCATGGTTGTTGGGAATACACCAGGTGGTGTGGTCCAACTAAAAACGATGTTGTTGTTTCCTGTAGTGATCTCATCACCACAAATGGGATTGATGAGTTGTGGTGGTTCTACGGCATTGATGCTAAAATAATTGCTGCATCCAAATGGATCCTCGCCAGAGACAAATTCCCCGTTTGCCCTTCTTACTCTAATACAAATTTGATATTGTCCCGGAGGCAAGCCGTTTTGTTGCAATTCGTTAATTGAAATCCCTGTGGCCACTAAATTTCCGGCTTGAAAATAGGGTTCTAAATCAGATTCCGTTGGTGTTACTGATGGTGTGTCGCTTTGAAGTACCATATTAAATGGTGTAAAAGATTCTCTGGTTCTTAAATTCACCCCATTATCACCTTTAAATTCAAGAAATAGCGATACGTCTTCGTTTAGCATCCCTGCATTAATGATTATTACATTGGTTTTCATGGCACTGTTATAAAAAAAGGCATCCCTTTCATAAGGTGGTACAACCGCAACGTTTACAGATACTGGGAAACTTTGAGCCATAGCAACTGCTATATTTAACACGATAAACATAAAGTTTATGATGGTTTTTTTCATTGTTTTAAAAGGTATATGCATAGCCAAAGTCTATTTTAGTTTCTGAATAATTCAAAGGATTGATCCCTGTGGTATTTCCGTTATTTATAAAACCTCTAAGCGAAAATTGATGCTTTTTTGCCACTTTATATTTTGCTTGCAATGAAACCGTGGAGGCATCACTGTTTTTGACTCCTCCGTTTTCAATCTCGTAATAATTGAAAGCACTGGATAGGTTTATATTGGGTTTTTGAAAAGCTTTTGAAAGTGTTACCGAAGGGCCATAGTTTTTGGTTTCCATGGTTGTGAAATTGAATATCGAATAATTATAACCTGCACCTGCAGTGAATCGCCAAGGCATATATGAAAAGGTATAACGTGGCGAAAGAATGTTTGATTGAAATTCCGAAAACTGAGCGGTAGTACTATTGTTATCTGATAAATCCTGAAAGTTCCAAAGCAATAAAATAAGGTGCATTTTACTTTTATCCTTGCTCATTAAATTCACATTTTGCGAAACGGTCAATTGCTGATTGACCTGTGCTATTTCAATTTGATTGTTAATAGGTTGTGTTCCGGGTTTTTGGGCAATGCCGTAATTGGTATAATTGGCATTCAGGTTATACTGCTGGATGGGCATGAAATTAATATTGGCCGAATAAATATTCCGTTTGGTCTGTGCGCTTTTGGTTGCGTTGAGGTTGTCTTTTTGAATCCCGAAACTACCGCAAACCATCAATTTGTTTTTCCAAAGTTTCACTCTCGGTTCGATGGTTATTTTTTTTAAATCTGTCAGAAAGAAATAAGCTCCCAAGGATTTAAAATCGGGATCGATCCGATTATATCTAATTTTGAATTCATAGGTTTTTTCTTTGTAGCCCAAAATTGCCAAAATAGCATCGCCAACACGCGTACCTTTTTTTTCATCAAATAAAAATGAAAAGACATTTGCAACAGGGTCGTTTAGATTGTTAGCCGAAGCCGTTTGTGTATTCCTTGTAAAAATGCTTCGCGCATATTCGGCATCAAAAGACAGTTTATCAAAAAACAAATGGCGGGTTTTTATGGAAGCCACCACATTTTATTGAGGCGTTAATGTGGGTGGTGCATTGGTGGCATCAATGGAATTGGCATCGTCTTTTGCTTGAAAAACCACCATATCCGCGTTGTTCTTTTCGGTGCCATAACCAATTTTGAAAGCACTGCCAGTCCGTTTAAAGCTGGTGTTTCTAAACTGTGGCACCAGTTGCCGCATTGGGTTCAATGGGTCTTAAAAACCGTCCGTAAACGGCACCTATTCTAAATTTCTTCGGATTGATTTCAAAACCTCCTCCGAAAAAATTATGGCCTGCCAAACTGAATTCCGACCATTTTAAATTTTGATGCCCTAAATGTACGGTTGCCCATTTGTAGGTTGGACTTAACCCAAACTGATTGAATGGTTGGCGGAAATAGCGTTGTTGTTCGCTAAAAGTAAATGAAAAAGGAATGTCCACCCCATAAATGGAAATGGTTGGGTTGCCTTGAATGGCCCAACTGAAAGGTTCTCTGTTGGAAGTTCTTCCATCGGCATTAAAAAATGTAGTAGTTGCGCCAATGGTTCCAGAAATTTTAAAAGGTTTTTGATTTGCAATATTTTGAATGTCTTGTGCGTGGGCAGCAAAACAAGAAAAAAGACCAATAGTTATCAATAACAGGGCTTGTTCTAATTTTATTGACATAGGCGTTCTGCTAACCAATTTAAAAGCACTAATAAAATCTATACCTTATGAACTACGACAAGCCCATGTGTTTGACTTCTATATTTTGATTTGATAACAATTTTATCAAACTGAACATTTAAACGCAGATGTTACATCATGGGGAATATGCAACAAAAACTAAACTACCCAATGAAATAAGGCAATTTAAAGTAGCTGAACTAATTAATTATTAGAGAATTACGACTTAAATACAAAAAAATAGTTTATGCATTTAAGTATTCTAAAGAAATTAATCTTAAAGCTTCATGAATTCTACAAACCTTTTCGACGTATGTTGTTGCACCTAGAGCGATCCATAAGCAAATTACAAAGCGTAGAATAGGCGTAATTTAAAAAATAGCCAGAAAATTTTTAATTTTCCGGCTATTTTGGCTTACGGAAAAGTTTGCAAAATTATTTTATAACCACTCTTGTAATGGCACTTTGGTTATTGCTAAATGCTTTTAACATATAAACCCCTGATTTTAAATTTTCGATATTAATTTGTTTTTCTTCGGAAGATGATAATACTTTTTTGCCTAACACATCAAACATTTCCACTTTTTCAATAGTTGTTTGAGATGATATATTGATGACACCTGAAGCTGGATTTGGATAAATTTTAAAATTTCCAACTTTAAATGATGCCATACTTAACGTAAACGGGGATGCCAAAGAAACATCTTTTTCCACTTTTGTATGAGGTATCCATTCCATAATGAAATCATTCCAATTTTCAGAAATATTGACTATATTATTGCCATTGGCATCATACGTATTAATTTCCCTATTATCGTTTAACCAAGTTGATACATTCCATTTCTGGTTCAAAGATTCCGTTTCCAATCCATTCGTATAAGTAAATAATACTTGGGTAAATTTATTCCAGGTGCTTCCATCGAATTTCTCGGTTAAAATTTTGCTTATAACACCCGCAGTGTAAGTGGCCGTATCCCTTTCACCAACGTCCCAAGTGCTATTGGTGGGATTCCATTTTTTATATACCACCATGGAAGGTTTCCCAACGGAGACGTATGTGATGTCAGATTGTTCCTTATTGACCCAAATACCTGATACTGCAGCCCATTGTTGGGTAGTATTTTTAATGACATAAGAACCTGAATATTCATATAAATCCCTCGAATTATTGATCCATGTGCTTGTTACACTATTCCAATTCTGATTGGTTTCACTAACAAGATCAGCACCAGAATACGCATACAATATTCTGTTGGTATTTATGTAAACCATGGTTACCAAGTCTGCTATTTGCATGGTCTCGGAAATTAAATTGTTCAACCCATCATATACGTAATCCGATTTGGAGATGTTTTCCCATGCCATGGACCCAACGTTCCAAGATTGATTCACTTTTAATGTGACATCGTTATTTGAGTTGTAAGTAAGTATGCTTTTGATTTTATTTTCTGAACCTGGCATTTCAAATAAAATAGAATTGGTTTCTTTATTACCACCATTGTCAAAAGTAAATTCGACGGTCTCATTTTGCAGCCAATTTAAACTAAGCTTATCCCATAAAAACGTTCTTTGTTCATCCACCCTATAGATAGGTTGGGAATAGCCCGAATACGTCATTAAAACGCATACTGCAAACACCAAAAAATGTAAAAGTTGTTTCATAATGAATTGTTTTAAATGATTAATATATAATTACATCGATTCCAATTTAAAATGAGAGAATTTTGAATGACAATGGATAAACTGTTTTTTGAATCTTTTTATTTACTGCTAAGGATTCAAAAAAGGTGTTATTTCAAGCAATGCCTTTTGTACTAAAGAGGCTACTATAATATGGAGAGGGAATTTGGTTAAATATTAGAACCAATTAAAATTAAAAAATATACTTTTAAGATTCAAGATATTTACAATTTATTAGATGAAGTGTTTGCTATTTTTTTTTAAAACAGCATTACGTCGATTCTAGAATAATTCTGATGGCTTCTTTGTTGTTTTTTTCTAAAAGTTTGTTTAAAGTAGACTTTATCACATCTCTATTTTTAGAATCTTTTCTAACCTGTTTATATAATTCTGGATAGTCGTTCTTTAATAGCAGTCTGATTTTAGAACTATCTATATTGTGGTATTGCCCGGTATATAAGTCTAAAAGCACATGAGTTTGCTCGTTAGACATTAAAATTCCTAAAACCCCAAAAGCCATAGACATACCCGCAACTTTGTCTTGGTTCACAAATGTATCCGTAAACAATAAATATTTATCTATACGTTCCGTTTTAACAAAGTGCTTTTCTCCCGAATAGTTGGAAGCATTCAAAAAAATAGTCTCCCCATCGGAATAAGCATAATACAAGGCACGTTTATGCATTCTATCCTCTAAGAAAAGTTTTTCAGGAAATGGCCCATGGTCTTTAAATACAATCGTAGCATCTTGAAATGGTTTATTGGCATATAACTCTGAAAAAGAGGTATAAAACCCTGGTTGTAAAGAAGCGTTTAATATAGCGGGAACCGTTTTTCGCTCCAATGAAATGATGCGTTTTCCAATATTTTGTTGGTCAGATCCACTAAACTGCACCAAACAGTTTTTTAGTATCTCTCTAATTCTATCATCGTGCTTACCTGTAACATCCACACTGTTTTTTTCGGCATAGGCAGAAAAGCTTCCCATAAAGTAATGGGTACCATTCCCAAAACCCAAAACATCTAAATTTACAGTTGCTTTTCCTGTTTCTTTTAAAGCACCGGTTTGCTCAGAAATGAGCAATTGGTTTATTCGCAATACTATTGGTTTTTTTGATGCGCTTGGTGGAAAAATGGCATTCAAATACTCCATCAATTCGTCCTCAAAAGGTTTATCGAATTTTGATAGCACTTTTTTATTAAACACTCCTTTTTGGGCAATACCCAAATTGTCTTTATAAACGCGATTGTCCAAAATTTTAGAAACATAAAAATTAACATCTGCAATGGTGTCATCTTCAATAGGCATCAATCTTATAATGTGATAATCCTGATTTTGACCAAAACTTAGTAAGGAAACCGATAAAACCATAAAAAACAAACCATTTTTTAACATAGCACTAGGATTAAAGTTTTAACAAAGAAGCTTTGATAACTTCCACCATTTTAGAGGCACGTTCTTTAACTTGGGCCTCTGTCCACGATAGTTTTATTAAGCAAGATATGTTTCTGCCAATATAATGGTCGGATTGTGGAAATTCTTTTGTTTGAAGATATTTTAATCCCTCCTTTACTTCTTCTGAAATTGGGAAGAGTGATTTTAATTCCTTTAAATGATCCCATTTACGAACGTAGTGCCAATTGTTGTCATAATAATGAAAACAGCCATCGACCCCATTTTCTTTAAATCCTGCCGAAACGTTGCGGGCGATTTCCAAATCTGGCAAAAAGAAATTTAAAAAGGCACAGCTTTCTTCGCCACCATTGGGGACGGTTCTAAAGGTAACTTCAGGGATTTGGGACAAGGCGTCGCGAATGATACCGAAATTCTTCTTTTGGATCGCTAAAAACTCTGGTAATCGTTTTACTTGCGCCAAACCTACGGCGGCATGCAGTTCGGAAATCCTAAAATTATATCCTAAAAACGGATGGGTTTCTGCACCTCTATCGTTACCAATATGGTCATGCCCATGATCGCTATAATGATCGGAGTTTGTATAATATTGTTTGTTGTTGCTAATAACTGCTCCACCTTCACCACAGGTAATGGTTTTTACAAAATCGAATGAAAAACAGCCTAAATCGCCAATGCTTCCAAGCGGTTTCCGTTTATAAGTGCCGCCAATGGCTTGACATGCATCTTCTACCAAAAGCAATTTATGTTTAGTACATATAGTTTGTAGTGCATCCATATCGCCCATGCTGCCACACATTTGCACAATCATGACTGCTTTTGTTTTTGGCGTTATGGCTTTTACAACAGCGGTTGGATTTATTGTTAGGGTATCGTCAATATCTACCAAAATAGGAATGGCGCCCAATGCCATAACGGCTTCAAAACTGGCGACAAATGTAAAAGTGGGAATAATGACCTCATCGCCTGCACCAACGCCAGCAGCTGCCAATGCTACCGATACGGCGGCGGTGCCGCTGGAAACCAATTGTACATGGTTGACTTGAAAGGTGTTTTCGAGTTCTTTTTCGAGTTCTTTGGCTTTCCAATGGCCATTGCGCATACCATCAAAACCATAACGCATTAAAACGCCATTATCTAATACATCGTTTACTTGTTTGCGTTCTAAATCTCCAAATAATTCAAATCCTGGCATAGTGTATTTTTTTAGTACTTCATTTTAATTGAAACGGGATGCGCGTTAGGGATTGCAGTGAAAATCCTTTTTGTGAGGTACGAGCAAAAAGATTGTAACGTAAAGCCCGACCCTTGTGGTAACGCCCAAACACTTATTTTTTATATTTCTATTACTGATTCGTTAATTGACATTCTAACTTTGGCGAAACCTGCGAACATATCGTCATCCGCCCTATACCCCACGGGAAGCAATAGTACCGATTTGAGGTTTTTGCTGTCCAATTCTAAAATATCGTCATACTTAGCTGAAATAAAGCCTTCCATGGGGCAGGAATCGATGTTTTCTATGGCGCAAACGGTCATTAAATTGCCCAAAGCGATGTATGCTTGGTTGGTGGACCACTGCAGGCGTTGGGTAACCGACATTTTTTGCATAAATTTAATAAGATCTTCTCTATAAGGTTTTAATATGGTTTCGGAAGTGTTGCGAATTCTTTTTATATTGTTGTAATAGGTTACCACATCATTCTCTAAAATGTCGTTTTGAATGCATATTACAAGCAAATGGGAGGCTTCCAATACTTGTTTTTGGTTGTATGAATGCTTTAACAAAGAAGTTCTTAACACTTCATTTTCAATTACTAACATTTTTATAGTTTGCAAACCATAAGACGTTGCTGTTAAATTAAAAGCATGCTTTAATATGTTTAATTTTTTGGATGAAAGCTTTTTATTTTTATCGAATCTTTTAGTTGCATAACGCCATTCCAATTGTTTTATAGTATCCATTTTAGCATTTTAGTGATGGCAAAAATAAGATTTGAAATTGTCTTTTACTAAAATGTGGGATAAAATAACCAATATCACTTTGTCCGCTAAAGAATCAAGAACAAAGACTTGATTTTGACTAACCAATAGACAGTTTTAAAATTTTTTTTGGCAGCTGGGAATTTTGTATAGATTCAAAACTTGGTCAAAAGACCAATAAAAGAGTGAACTACTGTAAAAAATCAAGTCATTACCAGTCTTCAAATATTTTTATCGGACAACATTGAACCCATATAGATGATTGGAATTTTATTATCAAGTTAAAGGTTAAAACCCTGCTCCCGTAGCTATCGGGATTCAATGCAGTTACTTTAATTTCCATAAATGTTTTAGCCACGTCCCGATAGCTTATCGGGAACACAAATAATTATGTGTTTTTCCCCTAATACTTTATCGGCTATTTCACGAAGCAGACTTTCAGTCTGCCAATATAAAACTATGGATTTCCAATCCATATTGGTTTATTTTTAAAAAAGCGGAATTTTATTTGAAAGAAATGAAAAAGGGTTCTATATTTGCACCCGCATTCAGGGAATACCTGATGAGACACTCTTGGAGAAATGGCAGAGCGGTCGAATGCGGCAGTCTTGAAAACTGTTGAGGGTCACACCTCCGGGGGTTCGAATCCCTCTTTCTCCGCAACAAACCATGTAAATCATTTATTTACATGGTTTTATAGTTTAAGGTGCTAGTATGGGTGCCAGTTCTACTTATTTAATGTTTTACATTTAAAGTTTAGAAGAAATTAAAATTTAAAATTGATGATGATGTTTTAAGGCTTGTTGAACTGGAAATAACTCGACTTTTTTGAGAGTTATTCTATTTCAACAATGCCCTTTCATCATCGATTACATTAAAGTTGCCTCTTCAATATATCATTTCCCTATATTATTGATTTTGTTTATGAAATATGTCATTTCTGGAATTGTTCAAAATTCATTAACACATAAGATTTACCTTTACATCAATTGAATACTTAAGATTATTATAAGGAAAAGAGAAATGTAGTTCTAGGAAAATGGGCCTGGATTAATTTACTAATTTTTCAATAATCATTTTCACAGGCAAAATTTCATGGGTATGCTCAATACTCGGGCCAGCAACCCAAACGGTTTTATACGTTGCTTGGGTAGCTGCTTTTTCTGTAGCGCGCATGCCAATGGAAAACCGTATCATCTTTACCCATTTTTTGAGCTTTTTATGCTTGTTTAAAACAGATTCCAACCACGTTTGTTTAGTGCCTATCTTTTGAACATAAGGCGTATTGATTACGGTACACGGTGTTCCGGAAATACGCTCCGTCACTACAATGTCCTTTTCGCCATAATCAATGCAAGCTTGTTTGTATTCGTCGGTTACACCAGCTTCAAGCGATGCTATAAACGGACTTCCCACCGATACGCCTTCTGCACCATAGCTCAACATTTTATCGATATCGGCTTTGGTTCCTACTCCGCCCGCTGAAATGATGGGAATTTTACAGTGGGCTACCAATTCCTTTATAAGCATTTCTGGAGATAGGTTTCCGCGGTGGCCACCCGCTTCGTTATTGACCGCTATAACGGCATCGGCTCCCAAAGCTTCCACTTTTTGGGCGAATTTTAAATCCACCACATCACAAAACACTTTAATACCTACTTGATGTGCCTGATTGATTGTTTCTTCCGGACTTCCCAATGAGGTTATTATAAAATCGCATCCTTCTTCACAAATAACGCGCAATTGTTCTTTATACTTAAGATTTGATTTATTCACAATCAAATTAAAGCCAAAAGACCCGCCTTCTACTTTATTCGACTTTAATTGTTTTAAAGCTGCACGTAACTCATCAAGTGTTCTATAATTTAATGCTGGAATGCACCCAGCAATACCGCCTTTCATGGCTTCTGTAACCATCGATACATTTGAAACCAAAAACATAGGAGCTTGAATGATTGGGTATTTTATATGTAAGAGTTTTGTTAGTTTTGTAGCCATGGTTATTTTTTTTCAAATATAACAAATTATTATGCATGCATAATACTTCAAAATCAATTAGTTATATAATTATTTTTGGTTTTTAAACCTAATTAATTGATATTATGACATTTATCATCTTTTTATTATGCGTGCATGGTTAATTTTAAAATCTTAAACTTAATATTATATGTCATGAAAAAAATTGTATTTACATTGTTAATTTTTGGATTAGCCATC
This sequence comes from Mariniflexile sp., assembly GCF_052728615.1. Classification (NCBI taxonomy): domain Bacteria; kingdom Pseudomonadati; phylum Bacteroidota; class Flavobacteriia; order Flavobacteriales; family Flavobacteriaceae; genus Mariniflexile; species Mariniflexile sp. Next base: position 28,251 of record NZ_JBFVFE010000048.1, read on the forward strand.
CAATTCCATGCCCAAACCATTGATTTGCCAACCACATTGGTATCGGTTAATTACAAATATTTGAACGCCACAGATTCAGAGATCACTCCTCAACCTGTTGAAAAGTTGAAAGACGCCGTTCTAAATTACAGAACTTCCGAACTCACTAAACTTTATGATGATGAAAATGACATATATAAAGTGTCCTTTAGCATTCCTGAAGGTGAAATAATAGCAGCTTACAACAAGAAAGGTGCTGTTGTACGCACGACTGAAACCTATAACAATGTGCGATTACCATTAGTTGTAATGCAAGCTATTTCAAAACGGTTCCCAAATTGGGGAATTGTTAAGGGCATATACTTGGTTAAATACCAAGGTAAAAAAGATTTGTTCCATCAGGAATATAAAGTAAAAATTAAAAATGAAGATGAAGTTATCACGGTTATGACCGATGAAAACGGGCTGTTTATTTAAACTTAGTTCAATTAATTATAATAAAGTAACTCATTGTATTTCAACAAGAAATTTTTTAATAAACCTGCAAGGTGGGGTGTCAAATATAGGACATTTAATAAAAAATAGTTCGTTCTGTTTTTTGTTCACATTTTAAGTCTGTCAGGGTTCAAAACGCTGACAGACTTAGTAAAATAAGACTTTCTGTTATTTTAAAAAATCATTATTGATTAAAAAAAAACGAAGTTTTAAATTTTATGTACTTAATATTTGACATCCCACCTGCAAGGTCTTATTTTGACCTTGTAGGTTTTGAATTTAAATAAGTGAAACATTTTTTGTTTCACTAAAAACAACTCCTGCCAAGTACAAAGCATGGTCGTCCCACATAAAATAATTGATGGCGGAAAGATTCAAATCGAAAGCCGTTGGGCCTTCCACCCTACTTTCTGAAGTAAGATACACAGGTTGGGCATGGATATATTGGGATACCAAACGATCTTCCATAGCTTCCAACCATTCATCTAACTGACCATTGATTTTAATGGGAACGGTTTTCTTAATGGCGATAGCATCAGTTGTCGCTTCTATATAAGGAATTTTAACCCCTGCATTGGTAAGTAACAATCCTAAAAATTCGCGAGCCGCTGCCGTTGCTTTTGTATCGATTTTTAAAGTTGATAATATGATTTCGCCTTTACCGTAAGGGACTCCAACCATAACAGGCCCTGCCTCTGCCACTTTCCAAAAATCGGATTCACTAACAAAACCTTGTAAAAGTACTTTGGCTTGTTTGGGAATTTCGGTAAAATAACCATTAATGACTTTTGATTGATTTGAAAAATTGGCGGAAGACACCCCATTCAACAACGGATGATTATTAATTTTGGTCGCCACATAATTCGTTTCTTTATCTGAATTGATACCGATGCCTTCAAATGTTTTTGAAACTTCATCAGACAACACGATGACTTTTCCACCTTTATTTGCCCAATCTTTTATCACGTCCGTGGATGTTCCTTCAAACGCCAACATAACAGCTTGGTTTTCTGGAATAATTTCTTCAAAATCGGTTTCGGAAGCGCCCGTTAATTTTGCGACATCCATGGCATTTAAATTGCCACCAATGGCTACCTTACCATTAAAAACTTGAGGTTTTCTATTTGATAAATACTGTAACATATCATTAAAAAGTCGGTTCGCCTGCGGGTTTTCCAAATTCTCAATAACGTTTAGTTGGCACGCCAACAACATGCCTTTTCCATAGCTGATTTCGGCTAAACTTACATGTTCCCGAATATTCCCGGAAGCCAGTGGTATCCAATTGCCCTGTTCATATTTATTGACGTTGGAAGGTCGCACCAACACGTCATCGCTTACACGTCCGTCAACAGGATCCCAACCCTGCAACGCTTTATTTTCTATACCTGAAAAAACAGGATGCGTAGGTGCCAAAATCGTGGCGTATTTAGAGAACCTAAGGTCTTTATTCAAACCCTTCCAACCCATTTTTTCGTAGGTGTGCAAGTGTGGCAAATAGGCGGACCAAAATTGAAATTTGATAGGAAACCAAGTAGGCGCTTGGTCTTGTTTTAGGGATAATAGGACGCCGCCAGTATTCAAATAATCTAAAATATGATTCTTAATGGCAAACAGTTCCCTATTATTGGCATGCTCTGGAATGACCCAAATAACTTGGTCTTTTACCGTGGGAATTGCATCATTTGAAATCGCTTTAAATCCACTTTTAACCAGCAATTCCGCCAGTTTTTCATCTTTATAAACTTGAATGGTTTTTGTGATTTTTTCTTTGGATGGATGAATCGGAGCAATCATCAAAGTATCCGATGATACTATTTTTCCGTTTTTACGAGCTACCGCTATTATTTTTCCACCGTTTGCGGGTGCTTTATCTTCAACAATGATTTTTCGTTGTTCGGCAGGTTTTAGAGTCCATGATTTTGTGGTTGGTTTTTGGTTTTCCCATTGCCAAGACAACTCCAAATCGGCTTCATCTTCGCCATCATTACAAAGCACCAATTCGCGTCTAAACAATCCTTCCGCATCCATATAATCCTGTCGAGGCCAAAAAAAAGTACTAACGGGTTGCAACGCATGTTTTATTTTTTGCAATACCGCTTCTGGCTTTTTACCAACCTCTAACTTATTTGGCGGGGAGAACTCATAGGCATCGTTGCTGTGCGGTTTTGAAAATAAGGACAATAAAGAAATACGAAACGGCATCATGCCAGAGACGCCTTTATAGCGCATTTCCAATATATTTTCTTCATACATTTTCGCTTCTTCCAAATAGCGTTGGTTTACAGAAGAAAATTCTGGGGCATTGGGCAAACGTTGATCGGCTCTTCCGCCAATCCAAAATTCGCCCATAATCAAAGGTTTGTCCCCTTTCGCCATCCAATCGTTCATGATGCGGGTATAGTGATCCTGCATGTGAATGGACACCATATCTTGGTCATCGCTAAACCAACCGGCACCTGAATAATTCAAGGGGCGGGTTTTATCAAAATTTTCCACAAAACCTCGCAGCTTGCTTATCCATGGTAAATGCAATTCAAAATTAAAACGGAGCATTTCATTTTCAACATCCCAAATAACTACCGTGGGACTATTCCTATCGCGTTTTACCCATTCCTCAAATTCCTTTTCCAAATTTTTTGCTAACCAATCACCGCCTTTAGCGTAAAATTGACCGTTAACAGACCACACAGCCGACTGATCGATAAGAAGCATGCCCGCTTCATCGGCGCCTAATATAATATCGCCCGGAGGCATAAACTGCTGTCATCTTTATCCATTTTAAATGGAGAAGAATTTTCAGGAATAGTTGAATGTGATGACAAACAGCTTGATATCAACAATAAAGGGGGTAGAGAACTCGAAAGAAATCCCTATAAAAGACCTAGTGATAGACA
>NZ_JBFVFE010000049.1:0-30792 GCF_052728615.1 Mariniflexile sp.
ATCTAGTCTTGAAGGAGATTGTCCTCCTGTCTCGAAAGATATGGAGTTGGACTCATTGTTAATTAAAACACCATCAACATATATTACTGGTTCATTGGATAATGAAGCACTATTGGAACCTCTAATCCTGATTCTTGATCCCATACCAACAGATCCTCCACTAGAACCAATTGATACACCAGCAGCTTGTCCTTGAAGAATGTCAAAAACGTTATTGATAGGTCGTTCTTTAACATCGTCAGAAACTTTTAAGTTGGCTATTGAATTACCCATCTCTACTCTTTTACGAGCACCAGTTGCTGTAATGATAATTTCATCAAGAGATTGGTCGTCTTCAGTCATTCTGACATTTACTGTAGTATTTTGCCCTACTACTTTGCGAATAGTTTTCATGCCTATATAGGTAAATACCAAAACGGACTGTGGATCTACTTTAATACTAAAATTACCATCAAAATCTGTTATTGCTCCGGTGTTAGTGCCTTCTACAGTAACATTTACACCCAATAATGGTTGATTGTTGATATCTGAAACATTTCCAGTAACCGTTTGTTGGATTAGTTCTGCCTTTTTAACAGGCGTAACATTGATTTGGTTTTTTAATGGGTCGATTTTTAGTATAATTTGTTTTTTATATACTTCAAAAGCTACGTTTGATTTTGAAAATATTTCAGTTAAAATAGAGGATATACGTTCACGATTGGCATTAATCGTAATTCTCTTTTTATAGTCAATTTCTTTGTCATTGAACATAAATTTAAAATCACTTAGCGATTCTATGTTGTACAAAACGTTTTCAATAGTAGCATTTTCCATATGTAATGAAATCTTGGTTTTTTGAGCATAAGATTCATTTGCATAAAGATTGAGAAAAGAAACTATTAGGAATAATGTAGTAAGCTTCATTTTTAAATCGAATTTTATTTGAAAGGAGTTTAAACTCCTTTTCTTAAATAGATTTTTCATATTTTTGTAATGAATTAATTGGTTAATTTTATTAATCATGTTTTAAATCGGAAGATGTTACAGCATTTTCCGGTTTTTTTATCCTTTTACGTTATTTGAACATATAAAATATAAGGAAATAGTCTTTTTTTAATTTTGTTTTAGTTTTATAAAGTTTTTTTATCCCATATTTTTTATATTGTTTTTAGTTAATGATTATTTGATTGTTAATTATAGTGTAATTTATATTATAATTTTTGTGAAATGTTTCCAAGACTTGTTCTATGGTTTCTATATCAAAACTAGCAGTAAAAAATTCTCCATCTAAATTTTTATTGTTATTCATAATAGTTACATCATAATGTCTCTCTAGTTTTCTTATAATGTTTTTAAATGGCATATGCCTAAATAGAATTCGACCTTCTATCCAAGCGGTATGCATTGCAATATCGGCTTCTTCAATTGAAATTTCTTTGTTACGTTTATCCCAAGATGCCAAATACCCTGGTTTTAATAATGATGCTGTTTCTTTGTCATAATCCATATTGTTATCAAAAACACTGACCGAACCTTCAACCAATACTGTAGTGATTTTATCGTTTTCTGGATAGGAGGATGCATTAAACTTGGTGCCAAATACCCTAACACCTACATTGTTCATATTGACAATAAAAGGATGATTGGCATCTTTTGTGACATCAAAAAAGGCTTCTCCGTTTAAATACACTTGCCGTTTTTCTCCTTTTAAAAATTTAATTGGATATTTTAAAGATGTGCCAGCATTTAAATATATATGAGTACCATCGGATAGTTTTAATTCAAACCTTTTTCCATAAGGTACCGTTAATGTGTTATAAACCAATGTTTCCACAATAGGATTGTCATCATATATTAATTGATTTGCTTTTTGAGAGCCTATAATTTCGCCTTCTTTATTTACAACTTTTTCGGTACCATCTTCTGAGAGAACTTTTATGTTGCCATCTTCCAATTGTAAGATTATCTCATTTTTATTGATAGTTGTAACATCAATTTTATTTGATGGGTTAAAATTGGTATGGACAACATATCCAATACTAACAAACAGAATTGCTATTGCAGCATATTTAAAAATTTTCTTGATTTTAAACCTATTTAAAAAAGCTTTATCTTTTCTTATTCTATCGAGTAGCAGTTTTTCTGCTTTTTTCGTATTGTATTGGGACATATTATTACGAATTGCGTAGTCTATCTTAGAACTGGAAATAAATAAGCCTTCAGCACCTTGCTTTTCTAGCCATAGCATTAAATCATCCATCTCGGTTTCAGATATGGATTCTGTAAAATATTTTGCCAGTAATTTTTTAACTTTAGTGCTTTTCATTATATATATTACGAAGCCCATTTGTAAAACCCTAATGTATTTGCTTTTTTTTTAGTATTATTGTTACATTATTCAATAAGCACTTAATAATTCGCAAGGAATGCACGATAGTTTTAAAGAAAACGCCAATTTAATATTGCATCTAAAAAAAGGAAATGAAGATGCTTTTTCTTTTTTGGTTAAAAATTTTAATCATCAATTGTGTGTGTATGCGAGTAGTTTAGTGAACAATGAAACTCTAGCCGAAGACATTGTACAGAATGTTTATATAAAGACTTGGGAAAAACGCAAGTCATTAAGTGAAAATTTTTCGATTAAAAGTTTTTTATATAAATCTGTTTATAATGAGTTTATAGACCAATATAGAAAAAATAGATCTGTAGCCTTACTGGAAAAAAAATATATAGAAGCGCTAGATACCATAGTTGAAGAGGATTATAGTGTTTTGGAAGAACTTTATCATTTGGTTCAAAAAGAAATTCAAAATTTACCACCAAAATGCAAAAATATTTTCTTGCTTAGTAAGCAAGAAGGGCTAAGTAATATTGAAATTTCGGAATACCTTAATGTTTCTACCAAAACAGTTGAAGCACATATAACAAAAGCATTTTGTCTTATTCGTGAACGCGTAAATCTCAATCCCAATATGAATACGCTTCTTTTCTTGTTATTTGATAAAAAAATTATAGAACAGCAAATAGGATAGGTATATCTTTAAAAGATAAAGTATTATGCAAAAAATTATTTAATCTACATTTAAATTTTAAATTGGATTAGTGCTAATAAAAATCTTTTAGTACATGACAAAAATTTAGAACAGAGCTATAAACTGTATATATATAACATATTACGCTTTTTTTGTTATGAAGACCTCACAGGTTTTCAAAACCTGTGAGGTGGGGTGTCAAATATAGGACATTTAATAAAAAATAGTTCGTTCTGTTTTTTGTTCACATTTTAAGTCTGTCAGGGTTTTGAACCCTGACAGACTTAGTAAAATAAGACTTTCTGTTATTTTAAAAAATCATTATTGATTAAAAAAAAACGAAGTTTTAAATTTTATGTACTTAATATTTGACATCCCACCTGTGAGGTCTTTGTTATCCCAAAAAAAGCGAGTAGTTTATTTTTCAAAATTAATTTTATCATGTACTAAATAAATCTTCTATTTCAAAGAAATAGTGTTAATGAGATGCATTTCTTACATCTCTTGAAGAAGAATGTGTTTTGGTAATTTTCCATTGTCCATCTATTTTCTTTAAGTCGGAAGTGGCGACACCTTTCTTTTTAATAATTCTTGCTTCTCTACCTTTTTCTTCGTTAGCTTTAAGGCCAATAGTAAAAATATAGGTTTCGGTAGTAAACGCATAAGGTAAATCTATTTTCACATCAATTGTATAATCTGAAAAGGTAAAACTATCAAAAGCTTTTAATTCTGGACCAAGATGATGAGATTCATAATTTTCATAGGTTCCTTCAGAGCCACCAGATTCAAAAACTGTAGCTTCATTTGTGAAAAGTTCTTTTGTGCCTTCGGTAATTAAATTTTGAACAGCATCCTTATAGTTTTTCATAACTGCTGCTACTGCTTCTTTTTCTGCTGAAACGTTTACAGCAACTATTTCTCCTTCTTTTTCAACGTTTTGTCCTTGTTCCTTACAGCTTGTAAATGTTAAAATAGTAATGAATATTAGACCGATTGATTTTAAATACGTAAACATACTTTTTGTTTTAGTGAATTAAATGTTGTTATCTGATATACAAACCTAAAGATTTTAATTATATATAACTCCTTGTGCATTATGATTTAACAAAAAAATTGTTCATTTTACTGATAATGAGTAACATATTTTAACTTTAAAATATTAATAATAAGCAACTTAAGTGCAGATTACGGAAGAATATTGGAAATATCAAAAGAACAGCTTTTAGCCTATCCAAGACGATAACCCAAATTAAATGATTGAGAGTTGGTAAGTCTGTGCAGAAATAACCTGTACATTTTACTGGTTCTTTCCTGCCGGAGGTGCATATTAACTGCATTAAAAATGCTTACCGTAGTATTGTTTTGCTTGCAGTTTTTGTCCATACCTACTGGCAGTTTTGTTTTTAAAAGCAGTAACCAACTTAAAGCCATCAAAGATTTAAAAGCTGTTGCAAATTCTTAAACAGGCCCTTAAAGTTGCTTGACAAAATAGTTCAATAAATCCCTGCTTGTAACAATTCCCACCAAAACACCTTCATCTGCAACAGGTAATGCATGGAACTCTCTTTTTGCTAAAATAGTGGCCGCTTGCTTTATAGAAGTATTACTGTTTATGGTTACTATATTTTTACTCATTACCTGCTCTATGGTAAAGTTATTGGATACCACGGCATGTATATTGTGCTTGTCTTTTGTGGTTTCGGCAAAACTGATTTTTAATAAATCGGAATAACTTAACATCCCAATAACCACATCTGAACTTACTACCGGAATGTGTTTAATTCTATGTTTGTTAAAAAGCATTTCTGCTCTTTCCAAATTATCGCCTCTTTTCAATGCGATGATTTTTTTACTCATTATTTCTGAAACGGGAATTATCTCATTCATTTTTTTATTCTTAATTAAGTTACTTAAAATTGTTTCAACAAATATTTTATCAAATCGGTGGTGGTAACTATTCCAACAAGTATATTGTTATCAACAACGGGCAATGCGTGAAACTCTTTTACAGCTAATATTTCCGCCACATCTTTTATGGAGTTTGAAGAAGAAACCGTAATTATATTTCTTTTCATTACCTGCTTAATGGTAAACATGTTATATACCAAGGCATCAGCATCTGTATCTACATTGTCGGTAACATCGGCAAAACTAAGCCTTAACAAATCGGTGTAGCTTAGCATTCCAACAACCACTTTTTCAGAAACCACAGGTATATGTCTAATGTGGTGCTTTCTAAAAAGCTGTTCTGCCCTTTCTAAACTGTCTTGTTTTTTTAGTGTGATAACGGGTGCGGTCATTATCATCGAAATTGGTGCTTTTCGTATCATGACTTCTAATGTTTAACTTAGTTTCATTAAAATTAAAAAATAAAAAGTTTAAAAAGTATGACATAAGTCATGAACTAATAACCCGCCACCGTAAAATTCAGCATTTGTTTTACTTTACTGTAAACAAGAGGAAATTCGGCTTTAAAAATCTGTGGAGTTTCAATAAAATTCTCAATTATTACTGCTACAAATTCAAATTGATTGGTAAAAGCGTATTTCCTGAAATAATCCGATGCCATTAATTTGTTTCTTAATAGTTCATTTGAAGCCAATAAATGGGAAAGTTCTTTGAAAGAATCGCTGAAAATAGTAGCGCTCACATCGCGTTCCTTCATACAATTGATATGTATGGCATGGGTAAATTCGTGAATGCCCAAATTGATATTATCTCTATCGTTGCTGAACCCTTTTTTAAAATCTTCCCATGAAATTACCAATGTTTCTAACCTTGGATTGAACTCTCCTTTATGGTACGTTTTATTGGTGTTTGAATAAAAGGCATTGGGATACACGATGATTTTAGATATCATTCCAATATAAAAATCGCGAAAACCAAATGTTAGCATCACCGCCGTGGCGGAAATTAAAACCTTTATTTCTTCAGTAATCAAAACCCCATCTCTCCCAATAAAATCTTTATCTTTTATAAAAGACGCCACCCGATGCACAAAATATTTTTTTTCTTTACCGGTAAGTTTATTATAGAACGAAAACTGCCGCATTAACAACGCTTTTTGGTTTTCATTTAACATTCTTAAACGTAGATAAAAATGATTGTACAATGGCTTTTTATACTTTAGCACATAAGCCATTTCCATCATTTTGAACATATAGTAAAAAATAATGTATGCCAATACCGCAAAAAGAATTCCTAGAATCATTCTACTGCTTAAATCGGAGTCCTTGGCTGTTAAGATGGTTAGCATGAAGTAAAAACGCCCGTTTTTAAAATTAATTTCATATTGCAAGCTAAAATACAAAAACCCAAGCACCAAATTATTAAAGTTTAATGGATGATTAGGTTTGTGTTGAAAGCTTGATTTGACGGGACTGTATTTATTAAAGGGTTCCGCTCAAAAAATAAAAGCGAGATACAGTAACGTGCATAATTTTAATTATTTTTACTAAGTACATGACAAAAATTTATTAACATCAAATGATTAAAAAAAAACTCCTTAAATAATTCCTCCCCTTTCTTCAAGGATTAGAGCCTGTACCGATTTTTCGGTATGCCGATAGGCGGAGGGGGTAAACTTAAATAATTTTTTTAATGAAATATCTTTTTTTGTCATGTACTAAACTATTTTTCACATAAAAAAGCTTAATAAATTTAAAATAAGAAGCTTTAAATGAGTTCTTAGCCATGATACTCAACATATAATCGTTCCATTGAATTATAAAACAAAAAAAATGAACATAAAAACAGCAAAAGTAATAGTAACAGGTGGAACTTCCGGCATTGGTTATGAAACCGCAAAACTGCTAAAGTCCAAAGGAGCGACCGTCGTTATTTGCGGTAAAACCTATGAAAAGGTAAATGAAGTAACCCAAGAATTAGAGGTTTTTGGAATTCAAGCGGATGTTTCCATAGAAAAAGATGTTAAAAATCTGTTTGATTTTGCCATAGCAAAAATGGGCGATTTCAATATTTTAATAAACAACGCAGGCATTGGTTTTATGGGTTCGCTAGTAGAAACAAAAATTAAAGATTTTGTGAGAATATGGGAAACGAACACAAAAAGTGTTTTTATGTGTGGACAATTCGCCGCAAAACATTTTATTGAAAAAAATGCAGGGAACATTATCAATATTTCTTCCATGTGAGCAGTAAATGGATTTGCAAATGGTTCTGCTTATGTTTCCAGCAAATCTGCAATAAGCGGGTTAACCATGTGTTGGAGAGCAGAATTACGAAAACACAATGTTAGAGTCATGCAGGTAAATCCAAGTGAAGTAGTAACACCTTTTGTAGAAAAATTAGGGTATGTTCCCACAAATGCCGAACATAAGCTAAAAGGATTGGAAATTGCACAAGTTATTGTTTCTATGTTAGAATTGAATGACGTTGGGTTCATGCCCGAAGTAAATGTATGGGCTACAAATCCATAAAAATAGAGGAAATCAATATGGCTCAACAAGTGTATAAGCATCACTTGCTCAGTGTCCAATTTATCCCAAAAGATACCAATTGTTAGGAAATTATGGGTTGCAGTATGATAAATCCGAATATTCTTGAAAATTATGGCTTCATTAAAAACCTATTCCCGCGGCGCTTTGCATTTAGGATCCACATCGACCGTAGCAATGCGATGTTATCCCATCAAATGGGCGATATTTTGTTGAGTGAGAATAATGTTCGATTTAATGTAAATAATTCCCCGACGGTTCTACCTCGGGGTTTCCGAATTTACTTCCCCTTTGGGAGGTCGGAATTGCCTTTTTAGCAAAACCGGGAGGGGCAAAATATAATCCCGAAAGCTTTCGGGACGGTTTTTGGCCTCAAGGCCAAAATGATACCGATAATTATCGGGACTGCCTCTAGGATTGTCGGTTTCAAGATTTTTTTATTTTAACAATTCTTTAACTTCGTTTAGTTCGGTTTGTTCCGAACCTGTCTTATATTTGCGCAAAATTATTTAGAAATGAATAGCGAAGTTTGTAAAGAAAAACAAGTTTTAGTCGAAAGGCTCGGTGTTTTTATGGAGCAAAAAGAACAATTGGCGCCCGTGGCAGCTCGTATTTTTTCTTTTCTTATTCTAACAGGAAAAGAAGGAACCACTTTTGAGGATTTGGTACGGGATCTATGTGCGAGCAAAAGTACCATTTCCACGCATCTTAATCATTTGGCCGATTTAAAACACATTGTTTACTTCACAAAAACGGGAGACCGAAAAAAATATTACATCGTTAATCCAGACAGCATTATTCAAAATATCGATGCGATGATGGAAGCGTGGTCAGCCCAAAAGGAGTTGCACGCCAAAATTAAAGCCTACAAGGAAAACTCCAATAAATCAAAAACCGATGAAGCATCAAAATTTGACCTTGATTTCCATAATGATTACATTCAATTTTTAGAGGAAGTTACACAGTCCGTTTCCACATTAAAATCCAAAATCATAGAAAAAAACACTAAACTTTAGTCAATGAAAACACGAAACCTGTTTTTTATAATAGCCTTTGGCACCATGATACTTTTGTCGAGTTGCGGTGGCAAGGAAGAAGAAACACAACGTCTCCAAGGGCCCATGCCATTTCAGGTAACAACCGTTCCGGAGCAAACCGTTACTGGCTATACCTCGTACCCCACCAGTATTGAAGGCATTGTAAATAGCGAGGTGCGCGCAAAAATTGCAGGGTATATCACGGATGTGTTGGTGGATGAAGGTCAAAAAGTTCGCAAAGGTCAAGTGCTTTTTAAATTGGAAACACAGTCGTTGAACCAAGATGCTTCAGCGGCAAAAGCCAATGTGAATGCCGCCCAAGTAGAGGTAGATAAACTGAAACCTTTGGTTGAAAAAAACATCATCAGCAACGTTCAACTGGAAACGGCCAAAGCCAGATTGCAGCAGGCAAAAAGTAGTTATAACGGTATTGCCGCAAATATCGACTATGGTTCCATAAAAAGTCCTGTTGATGGTTATGTTGGGTCCATTCCCCTTCGAAAAGGGTCTTTGGTAAGTCCTTCAAGTCAAGAACCATTGTCCACAGTTTCAGATATCAGTAAAGTATATGCTTATTTTTCAATGAACGAGAAGGACTATCTCGACTTTATTCAAAATTCCGAAGGGAAAGATATCGAAGCAAAAATAAAAAATCTTCCAAAAGTTACCTTGATATTGGCAAATGGTAGTACTTACGGCCAAGAGGGTAAAATTGAAACCATCAATTCACAGGTCAATGCCAACACAGGTTCTATTTCATTCCGTGCGGTTTTTGATAATCCATCACGCTTGTTGACTAATGGTAATAGTGGAAAAATCAGGGTTCCTAAAACATACAAGAATGCTGTGGTTGTTCCACAAGAATCCACTTACGAACAACAAGGAAGCACTTATGTTTATAAATTGGGTGAAGACAGTACAGCGGTCGCAACACGGATCAACATAAAAGCTGAAATAGGCAATGTGTTTGTGGTTTCTGAAGGTCTTAAGGCTGGTGACAAAATCGTTGCCAAAGGTGTTGCCAAATTACGTGGTGATACCAAGATAAAACCGATGGAAATTCCGTTTGACAGCGTTGCAAAACCGATCGAAAAAGTATTCAGATAACCGTTGAAGACCATCGTTTTATGTTAAAAACATTTATAGAAAGACCAGTACTTTCAACAGTAGTTTCCATTATCATCGTGATTTTGGGTGTTCTGGGACTCTCCTCATTGCCCATTACCCAATATCCCGATATTGCGCCACCAACCGTTTCGGTAAATGCCACTTATCCTGGTGCCAATGCCGAAACCATATTGGAAAGCGTCATCGTGCCATTGGAAGAACAAATCAATGGGGTGGAAGGAATGACTTATATAACGTCTTCGGCCTCCAACACAGGTTCGGCTTCCATTACGGTGTTTTTTGACCAAGATGTCGATCCGGACATTGCTGCCGTGAACGTGCAAAACCGTGTGGCACGTGCCAATCCGCTGTTGCCATCCGCTGTTTTGCAGACTGGAGTTACCACGCAAAAACAACAGACCAGTGCCTTGATGTACATGTCTTTTTACAGTGCCAATCCGGATTACGACGATACTTTTATCCAAAATTACCTGAAAATCAACGTCATTCCCGAATTGCAAAGGGTCAATGGTGTAGGCGATGTGAATGTTTTTGGTGCAAAGGATTATGCCATGCGCATTTGGTTAAAGCCAGAAAAATTAGCAGCTTATGGCTTGATCCCCACCGACATTACAGCAGCTTTACGCGAGCAGAGTTTGGAAGCTGCCGCAGGTTCGTTGGGGGAAAATGACGGACAAGCCTTTAGTTATGTCATCAAATATGGTGGACGATTTAAAACGGAAGCGCAATACAGCAATATTATTGTGAAGGCACTTGGCGATGGCCAGTTTTTAAGATTGAATGATGTTGCCGAGATTGAACTTGGTGCACAGTCCTACACAGGAGGTGGTACTACCAAAGGAAATCTTGCGGTAAATCTCGGGGTTTTTCAAACCAAAGGCTCCAATGCGCGAGATATTATTTTGGAAATTGAAAACCGTTTGGAAGAAGTTAAGAAAGAGTTGCCAAAAGGCATCGAAATCTTTGTGCCTTATAATACCAATAATTTCTTGAATGCCTCTATTGAAAAGGTGGTAAGTACTTTGGCGGAAGCGTTTTTACTGGTATTTATCGTGGTCTTTATTTTCCTTCAGGATTTTAGATCGACATTGATCCCAGCCATTGCAGTTCCGGTGTCTATTATCGGAACGTTTTTCTTCCTGAATCTTTTCGGATATTCCATCAATTTATTGACTCTTTTCGCCTTGGTCTTGGCCATTGGGATTGTGGTGGATGATGCTATTGTGGTGGTGGAAGCAGTGCACGCAAAGATTGACGAAGGCGAACACGACCCCAAAAAGGCCACTATGGATGCAATGCACGAAATATCGGGTGCCATCATTTCCATTACCTTGGTCATGTCCGCCGTATTTATTCCCGTTACCTTTATAAAAGGGCCAACAGGTGTGTTTTATGAGCAATTTGGAATCACATTGATTGTTGCCATCATCATTTCAGCCATCAATGCCTTGACTTTGAGTCCAGCCTTATGTGCGCTGTTTTTAAAAGGCCATGACGATAAACAAAAGAGTAAAAAGAAAGGTTTTCTTGGTCGCTTTTTTGATGGCTTCAACAAAGGATTTAATGCCACAGTTAAAAAATACGGAAAGTCCGTCCATTTCCTATATCGAAATAAATGGAGTACTGGTGCTATTCTTCTTCTTGCAATTGGTGGTATTTGGTGGTCGTCAACGGTATTGAAAACAGGCTTTGTGCCAGATGAAGATAGAGGGATCATTTTCTTGAACGTGGAGCTTCCACCTGGTTCGTCCATTGACAGGACCCACCAAGTGAATGCCGAATTGTATGATAAAATAAGTAAAATATCGGGTGTTGAAGGTGGTTCAGTCATTGAAGGCAGAAGTTTTTTAGGTGGTGCTGGAAGTAACAACGGACTTGGGTTTATCAAATTGGAAGACTGGGATAAACGTGGTGCGGATTCATTATCCATAGAAAGCATTACGGCCAAAATGTTTGGTATCGCAGCACAGATTCCTGAAGCCAACATTCTCTTTTTTGCGCCTCCAAGTATTCCTGGTTTTGGAAGTTCTGCTGGTGTTGAGGTCAATTTATTGGATCGTTCAGGAGGAAGCTTTACTGATTTAGATAAGGTGACACAAGAATTCATCGGAAAACTATCGCAACGTCCAGAAATAAAATATGCGCAATCCTCATTCAATACAAAATATCCACAATACGAAATTGAACTGAATGCGCCATTGGCAAAGGAATTGGGCGTTCCCATAAGTAGTATCTTTTCAACCTTGCAAGGCTATATTGGAAGTGTATTTGCTGCCGATTTTTCAAGATTCGGAAAACAATATCGGGTGTATGTGCAAGCGTTGCCCGAAGATCGTGCCGAATTGAGTGATCTGAATAAATTATATGTCCGCACCGGAACTGGTGGAATGACACCGATCACAGCGTTCGTTACGCTCAAAAAAGTCTATGGTCCACAGTCGGTCACACGTTTCAATTTATTTAATTCAACAAAATTAACGGCCGCCACGAATCCGGGTTTTAGCTCTGGTGATGCCATCAAGGCGGTCGAGGAAGTTTCAAAAACCTTGCCTGCCAATTATACTACGGCCTATTCCGGATTGACACGTGAAGAGGTCAACGCAGGAAATCAGACCACAACAATATTTCTTTTATCGCTGGTGTTTGTGTATTTCCTATTGGCAGCGCAATACGAAAGTTATTTGATTCCGCTATCTGTGATTTTGTCATTGCCTTTAGGGGTTTTTGGAGCCTATTTTGTAACCCAGCTTACAGGATTACAGAATAACATCTATTTCCAGATTGCATTGATTATGCTGCTTGGGCTTTTGGCTAAAAACGCCATTTTGATTGTGGAATTTGCTTTGCAACGAAGACGAAAGGGCGAATCGCTTGTGGAAGCTGCCATGAATGGTGCCGAAGCGCGTTTACGTCCTATTTTGATGACCTCCTTTGCTTTTATATTTGGTTTGTTGCCATTGGTATTGGCAAATGGTGTTGGTGCCGAAGGTAACCGTTCCATTGGTACGGGAGCCGTTGGAGGCTTGTTGATAGGAACGATCCTTGGCGTATTCGTCATCCCGATTTTGTTCATCTTTTTCCAATGGTTACAGGAAAAAATATCTGGCTCGCCTCAAGAAGAAATTAAAGAAGAATCCACATTATGATAACAATTCTTAAAAATAAATTGTTTAAACATGCTGTAGTGTTTATAGTTTCGGTAGGGACACTGCAAAGCTGTTTTGTGGCAAAAACCTACGAACGACCTCAAGTTGAAGAAACCCAAAACCTTTTCAGAACAGATGCGTTGCCAACAGATAGTCTTTCCATAGCAGATCTATCATGGAAAAATCTGTTTACAGATCCATATTTGCAGAAATATATTGATGAAGGACTTCAAAATAACATTGATATTCGGATTGCCATTCAACAAGTGTTGGCAGCCGAAGCCTATGCAAAACAAGGGAAAGCAGCTTATTTTCCTTCCCTTAACGGAAAGACATTCGTAACACATCAGGAATTGTCCAAAAATAGTCAGTTCGGGTCATTTTTCAACAGTTCGCTAGATCAATTTGAAATTACAGGAAATGTATCTTGGGAAGCCGATATCTGGGGAAAGATACGAAGCAACAAACGTGCCTTTGAAGCCGATTATTTGCAGTCAGTTGCCGCACATCAAGCGGTAAAATCAAGATTGGTGGCAAACATTGCGTCCACCTATTATCAGCTGATGTCTTTAGATGCCCAATTAGAAATCACAAAGAGAAGCGTCATGGTAAGAGATAGCAGCGTTACCACCATTCAAGCTTTAAAAGATGCAGGGAACGTGACGCAAGTTGCTGTGGACCAAAACATTGCGCAATACAATAATGCCAGAGCTTTGCAAGTGGATTTGGAAACAGCCATTTTCCAAACAGAAAACACCTTGAGCATTCTTTTGGGCGAACAGCCACAAGAGTATGAACGGGGCGTTTTGGACGACCAAAATTTGGAATCCGACTTAAAATTTGGAATGCCAATAGCTTTATTGAGCAATCGACCAGACGTGATTGCTTCAGAATACAATTTGGTAAGAGCATTTGAATTGACCAATGTGGCTCGAAGTAATTTTTATCCGTCATTAACGGTAACAGCAACAGGAGGTTTGCAAAGTTTGCAATTGGATCAATTATTGAATACCAATTCATTATTTGCAAATATTGTAGGCGGATTGACACAACCCATATTCAACCAACGAAAAATCAGGACGCAAAAAGAAGTGGCTGATGCCCAACAGGAACAGGCCTTAATGGAATTTAAGCGTTCGTTATTGGTAGCAGGGCAGGAAGTTTCCAATGCGTTATACTCTTATGATCAGGAAACCATAAAATTTGAATACAGAGAACTTGAAGTTGAAGCCTTGCGTAATGCTGAAAGAAACTCGAACGAACTATTAAAAAACGGGTACGCCAACTATTTGGATTTGTTGACCGCAAGACAAAGTGCCCTAAATGCTGAACTGAATGTTATTGACAGCAAATTACAGCAGTTGCTTTCAATTGTCGATTTGTACGAGGCACTTGGTGGTGGATGGAAGTAAAATTGTTTTAGCATGATATCGAAATCGGAACTCTTGGAATGCTCCATTGTCAATTTTACAACCTTTGGAAGCAAACGATTTACATTGGACGAGCTTGCCAATGAATTGGGCATTTCCAAAAAAACGATTTACAAATATTTTGAGACCAAAGAAGATTTGGTTTCGGAAAGCCTATCGCATTTATTGAACAGATATCTTTCTGAAATTAATGATATTGTTAAAGATGCCCATGAAGATCCCATTACAAAAATCATCTTCATCTATCAAAAAGGATTTGGGTATTTAAAACATTTTAAGCCATCATTTTTGTACGGTATCAAAAAATACTATCCAAAAGCCGATAGGGTATTCAATGATTTCTCCAATAAATTGGTGCATGGCACTATTTCATCGCTTTTAAAGGAAGCGCAAGCAAAAGCCTATATAAGAGAAGATATTGAACTCAATCTAATCTGCGAACTTTATTTTTTACGGATAGATACTATCGCATTTAAAAATGATAATTTGTTCAATCTCTATTCCAATGAGGTTTTGTTGAAACACTTGATTGTTTATAACCTAAAAGGAATTACGGTTTCTGGATATTCCAACGTGTTTTTTGATGAGGTTGTTTAACCTTGTTTGTTAGTTAAGTTGGGCTTCAATATCGTAAAGGTGAACTACAAATCCCCCTTTTTTGGGAATTCGTCCGATAACAAATATGGTTTCCTCTAACGACCCCTGAATATGCATGAAAACCTGCGACGTCTTTAAGTATCTTGTAGGTTTGGGTTCAGTAGTAACCCTTCAAGACCTACAAGAGGTTTTTGATCCCGATTGCCATCGGGACTTGCAGGCCAAGATTCCAGTTTTAGGGAAATTTGTCGTGCACCCTATTGTAAATCGTTAATCAAAAATCGTAAATCATTGTGTATCTTTGCACACTTAAATTTTGGTATGAGAACGAAATCACTTAAAAAGAACAGAATCAACGTTGTAACCCTTGGCTGCAGCAAAAATGTTTACGATAGCGAAATATTGATGGGACAATTAAAAGCCAGTGGAAAAGATGTGGTTCATGAAGAGGAAGGCAATATTGTGGTTATCAATACCTGCGGATTTATTAACAATGCGAAGGAAGAAAGCATCAATACCATTTTGGAATTTATGCAGAAAAAGGAAGATGGCGAGGTTGATAAAGTGTTTGTAACCGGTTGTTTAAGTGAGCGTTATAAACCAGATTTGATTAAGGAAATCCCTAACGTCGATCAGTATTTTGGCACGACGGAATTGCCCGGATTGTTAAAAGCTTTGGGTGCCGATTATAAACACGAATTGATTGGCGAGCGTTTAACCACAACTCCCAAAAATTATGCGTATTTGAAAATTGCCGAAGGTTGCGACCGTCCCTGTAGTTTTTGTGCCATCCCGTTAATGCGCGGAAAACATAAAAGTACGCCTATTGGGGACGTTGTAATTGAAGCTGAAAAGTTAGCGGCTAAAGGCGTTAAGGAACTTATTTTAATTGCACAAGATTTAACCTATTATGGACTCGATTTATATAAAAAACGCAATCTTGCAGAACTGCTTGAAGCGCTTGTGAAAGTGGAAGGTATTGAGTGGATCCGTTTGCATTATGCGTTCCCAACCGGTTTCCCAATGGATGTGCTGGACGTGATGAACCGTGAGTCTAAAATCTGTAATTATCTGGATATTCCGTTACAGCATATTTCTGATAAAATTCTTAAAAGCATGCGTCGTGGCACTACCAAAGAAAAAACCACGCAGTTGCTGAAGGATTTTAGGGCCGCCGTACCAAACATGGCCATCAGAACCACGCTTATTGTTGGTTATCCTGGGGAAACGGAGGAAGATTATCAAACGCTTAAAAAATGGGTAAAAGCCATGCGTTTTGAGCGTTTGGGATGCTTTACTTATAGCCATGAAGAAAACACACATGCCTATAATTTAGAAGATGATGTGCCAGAAGACGTAAAACAAGAGCGTGCCAATGAAATTATGGAAATTCAATCCCAAATTTCTTGGGAATTGAACCAAGCAAAAATAGGGCAGGCCTTTAAAGTGGTTATTGATAGAAAAGAAGGGAACTATTTTGTTGGAAGAACTGAATTCGACTCGCCCGATGTTGACAACGAAGTGCTTATCGATGCCACCAAAAACTATTTGAAAACTGGGGAATTTGCCACCGTTAAAATTACCGAAGCGGCCGATTTTGATTTGTATGCAGAGGTCGTAACAGTTTAAATTGAAGGGGAAGTTTGGGTTTTTCGTTTAGTGTGTTTTAAGTGCCTAATTTAGCAAATACAAACCGAAGTGCGCTGTGCTTGTCCGCATTTTATATCAAGTTCAGATTTTGGTTTAGCAATTCGACGTTAAAGTTGATTTTTGCGTTTAATGCCCTAAAAACTTTAAGAATAGTTTCAAATCTTGCGTCGGTTAGATTGTTTTCAATTTTGGAAATCTGCGCTTTTTTTACGCCCACAAGTTCGCCAAGTTGGGCTTGGGTCAAATTCCTTTCTTTTCTTGCCTCCTTTATTGCGTGTCCTATTAAATCCAATCGCAACGCGTTTTCGTAGGCATCTCTTTCTGGCGTACCTTTTTTACCAAGGTATTTGTCTTTTACTTCGTCAAATGGATATGTTTTCATTTCTCTTATTTTTTCGTCAAAATATTTTTTCATTATTGCGGTCGCTTTTTCAATTTCCTTTTTAGGTGTCTTTTGCGTTTTCTTTAAAATTCCGTGGGTTGCGACCACAATAGTCACTTTTTTGTCTGTTTTGTCCCAAAAGGCTTTTTTATCCAGTCCATCGAGGAATTCAAAAACTTCTTGAAGAAACTCAACTTTAAAATTTTCAGCCATACAACCAATTGTTTAATGCAAATACAAAAGCTTCCTTTTTAGTAAACAATTTTATTTTAGACGAATTTTTCTTGCATGGCGCGTAGCGAATATAATTCCGTTATAATGAATTATACTCAAAGTTAAACGAAGTTATGTTTTTTTCCGATAAAGTCAAGTTGACTTTCTTTTTTGAGCAAAAAAAACCTAATAAATTTTTATCAGGTTTTTAAACTAAAAAGTTTATTTAGTGTTGCAGTCTGCGTTAGGGATTGGAGTGAAAATCCTTTTTAAAACTTGATAACAATAATGTTTGTGAGTACTAAAATTTGGCAGATTGCCGCGTCCTTCGTCCTCGCAATGCCGTTTTAAAAAGATTGTAGCGTAAAGCCCTCCCGGATAGCTATCGGGATTGTGGTAACGCCCAAATAAAATTATTTAATAGCTTCGATACCTCGGGTTCTGGTACGGATTCTGATAGCGTCTTCTACGGGGTAAATGAAAATTTTACCATCGCCAACTTGTCCTTCGGAAGCATTGTCGAGTATAATATCTATGCATTTTTCTAAATTCGAATCGCTTACTATGCACATAATCATGATACGCGTTTGTAAAATCATGGATTGTTCGGTGCCACGATAACGCTCGGTATAGCTTTTTTGCAACCCCGAGCCTTTTACGGGAACGATTGTCAAGCATGGTATATCGGCTTCTCTTAGGCCTTGTTGTACGTCTTTAAGTTTAGAGGGCCGTATGATGGCTTCAACTTTTTTCATGTGTTTATATTATTTGTTTTTTATTGGTCATCCCGTATTCTATCGGGACTTCCATATAATCATTGCTTTGGGTATCAAAAACTCGTTATGGAAGTTTCATGTGTTTATTCTTTTGTTTCTTAAATTATTCGAATGTGGTATAGGCTTCTACTCCAAATGAGACGGCATCAATTCCTGCGTTTTCTTCTCGTCTGGACACTCTGATACCAATGGTTTTTTTCAGGATTACCATTAATATGTAAGTGACAATAAATGACATAGACCCAATGGCGATAACCCCTAGTGTTTGGATTGCCAAAAGCGATGTGCCCCCACCGAAAAACAAACCGTTTTCGGAAGCAAAAAACCCAACAGCAATGGTGCCAAACAACCCATTGATACCGTGAACTGCAATGGCTCCAACGGGGTCGTCAATTTTAATTTTATCGAAAAATATAACGGCAAGATCTACTAATACGCCAGCTATTGAGCCAATTATAATGGCAGAATTTGAATCGACCACATTACAACCTGCGGTAATGGCCACTAAACCGGCAAGTACCCCGTTTATTGCCATGGTAATGTCTATTTGTCCGTATTTGAAATAGGTATATACCATAGTGGATATGCCACCAGCCGCGGATGCTAAAAAGGTATTTACCACTACGGTGCCTATAAGTTCCCAATTGCCAACTGCCGATAATGTTGACCCTGGATTAAACCCAAACCATCCAAACCATAAAATAAAGGCGCCAACTGCGGCTAATGGTAAATTATGCCCTGGTATAGCGTTTGATTTTCCGTTTTTATGATATTTTCCAAGGCGTGGCCCTAAAACAATAGCAGCGGCCAATGCAGCAAAACCACCCATGGCATGAACTGCCGATGAGCCTGCAAAGTCGTTAAAGCCTCTAATGGCTAGCCATCCGTCTGGATTCCAAACCCAATGGGCAGCCATTGGGTACATAACGGCGCAAAATATTAATACAAATAAGGCATACGACCATAGTTTCATGCGTTCTGCAACAGCTCCAGAAACGATGGAAATGGCAGCAATTGCAAACCCTAATTGTATAAACCAGAAAAGTTTATTGGAAACCGTAAGTCCTAAGCCTAAATCGTTGGTGGTAATGCCAAAATCTAGAGCAAACCATCCGTTCGATTTTCCATAAGCAATTCCAAAACCAACAATATAAAAGGCAATGCCACCAAAAACAATGTCAATCATAACTTTGGCTATGATGCTCATCGCATTTTTTGCACGAACAAAACCCGCTTCAAGTAGTGCGAAACCACCTTCCATTAAAAAAATAATGGCTCCACTAAGTGCCACCCAGACACTGTCAATGCCATGAATTATTTCTGTTTGTTGAATGAGCTCGGTTGTCTGTAGAGCAATAAGTGCTATTAATTCCATGAATTTTTATCAGTTACTTAGTTTTTGGTTGTTAAAATCACACCTATTTCATTATAAGGCTTTGAAGAAATATTTGGATTTATTTTAAAAAAGGCTGAATATAATAATTTTAGAACCTTTAATTATGCAATTAGTACATAGGAAATAAATTATTCCGAAATTCTCAGAAAACAATAAAAACAGTAACTTGATTTTTTCTAATATTTGGATTCTGCTTAAATAAATTTAAACCCATAGTTGGTGATATTTTTATATTTTTGAGTAAAAACTTTTCTTGTGGAGCATTTGGATTTTTCAGATTTCCTTTTCAGTATTAGCAATCAACCGTTACGTGTTCTAGATGCAACCATTAGTAGTTTGGAATATGTTGCTTTGGATTTATCAGCGGGTAATTTTGAATTACAAAATGTCGATATGTCCTCCTTAGCCAAATTGGGAAATTATATTGACGGTTTTATTAAAAAACACCATGGCTTAGTTGCTTTTGGTGGATATAACGAAGTTAGAAACATTTATAAACGAAGTGGTTATTTTAATGATATAAATGCAAAAGAACGCAATATCCATATAGGAATCGATTTATGGTGCGATGCCAATACACCTGTTTTTGCACCTTTGGATGCTACCGTACATAGTTTTGCAAATAACACCAATTTTGGCGATTATGGTCCCACCATTATTTTAAGGCACCATATTAATGATGTTGAATTTTATACGCTGTACGGACATTTAAGTGTGCCTTCCATTCAAAACTTAAAAGTGGACCAAGTTTTTAAACAAGGCGAACCTTTGGGTATTTTAGGTGATGCTACCGTAAACGGCGACTATCCACCACATTTGCATTTTCAAATTATAAAAGATTTACAGGGCTTTATAGGTGACTATCCGGGAGTTTGCAATAAAGCCGATTTAGGTTTTTATTTGAATAATTGCCCCAATCCCAATTTGTTATTGAAGTTATTCTGATAATAATTTACTATACTGCTAGAAACTCCCAATCTTAAAATGGTAATTTTATAACATAAATTAAAATTCGTGTAATTCATTTACTTCCAGTAGGTTGTACCTTGCGCCATATTAACCATAAAAACATACATGATGAAAAAAGGAACACTAACACTTGGAAGATTTATAAATTATGTGATACTTGCTGTTTTAGTAATTTTTGCTGTAACCAGTTGTAGAGAAGAGAAGCCAAAAACAGAAACTGTAATTATTGAAAAACAAAAAGAAGAAGGAAGTGACGGTACTTCATTAAGCGTTGGTAAAGACGGGGTTGAGTTTTCAAGCAAAAAAGGAGATAAAAAAACAGAAGTTATTATTAAAGATTAAGTGGCTTTATAAATTTGGAATGGAACTCATCTTGACTTTTTGTTTTTAACCGAATCCCGATATATCGGGATGTTCAGATGAGACTATTTTTGAGAGGCATAGCATCGCTACACATAAGAAAATAGACGAAATATGTGCGAATTTCAGCCATTTTTTAGGAAATAGAAAAAGTCAAGATGAGTTCATAAAAAAAACCGACATGATTGCCGGTTTTTTTTATGTTTAATTATAAGTTTTTTTGTTAAAAACGATTTAGTAAAAGAAATGGATGGCTCATGATAAACCCCTTTATTTAATATGGTTTTTTGCTTTGTGTATCTGTGTCTAGAGATAAAGAATTATTTTGTGGAATAAGGTAAGTTGATGTTTTTAGATAAACGAAGTTGGAATATTTTCCCTTACAAAGTCAAGAGTAAAAATAAAAATCCACGCTCCATAAATTAACCGTACATTTGCCGCTTAATAAAAACAGAGGTGATATTGTAATTTAGATTGTCATCTCCAATGCCCAATGATGGGCTACCAAACAATTTATATGCAATTTAATCAATTAGGCTTATCTCCAGCCTTGCTAAAAGCGATTAGCAAAAAGGGATACACTACTCCAAGTCCTATTCAACAAAAAGCCATTCCACCCATATTACAAGGTAAAGATGTATTGGCTTCGGCTCAAACGGGTACTGGAAAAACAGCGGGTTTTACATTACCGCTTTTGCACATACTTTCTGAAAATCCGAAAGAAAAATACAGACCCATTCGAGCATTGATTTTAACGCCAACACGTGAATTGGCAGCACAAGTATATGCAAACGTAAAGGAATACAGTGCCTTTTTAGAATTGCGCAGTGCCGTTGTTTTTGGTGGTGTCAATCAAAACCCGCAAGTAGCAACCATGCGTCAGGGCATCGATATTCTGGTGGCAACACCTGGGCGTTTGCTGGATTTAATCAACCAGGACCACATCTCATTAAAACGTGTCGAAATTTTGGTTTTGGATGAAGCCGACCGCATGCTCGACATGGGCTTTCTACGAGATATTGAGCGTATTATGAAACTGATGCCAGAGAAACGTCAGAACTTAATGTTTTCTGCAACCTTTTCATCGGATATTAAAAAATTGGCCCATGGTATTTTAAACCATCCTGTACAGATAGAAGCAACTCCTGAAAACACGACAGTGGATGCGATTTCACAAAAAGTATATCGAGTTGCCAAGGGGTTGAAAACCGATTTGATAATTAAATTAATTTCAGACGGAAACTGGAAACAGGTATTGGTGTTTACACGTACCAAACATGGTGCCAATAAACTTTGTGAAAAAATGGCTAAGGCAGGCATTAAAGCCGCTGCCATACACGGAAATAAAAGTCAGGGAGCGAGAACCAAAGCCTTGGGAGGTTTTAAAAGCGGCAGTGTAAGTGTTTTAGTGGCGACCGACATTGCGGCCCGTGGGCTGGACATTCCCTTATTGCCACATGTTATCAATTTTGAATTGCCCAATATTTCTGAAGATTATGTGCACAGAATTGGCAGAACGGGCAGAGCAGGGGCAAGCGGTGAAGCTATTTCGTTAGTGAGTGCCGATGAAACTACTTTTTTACGTGATATTGAAAAGTTAGTAGGTGAAAAAATCCCTGTTGAAATTGTTGAAGGTTTTGAACCAGATCCAAACGCATCAACCGAACCAGAAAAACGTCAACAACGCGGTGGTGGGAACCGATCAAGAAACAACGAGAGGTCAGCTAATTCAAATACCCAAAAAAACGACAGTAGCCGACGCCCCAAACGGAATAATGACAGGCGTAGAAACGATAGGCGCAATTAAAAATGATGACCCCAAGTTTAAAGGCTAAAATAATTGAAGTTTGCAATAAAAAGATACAAGCCAAAGGCAATGGCGTTGGTGTGTCATTCTATGCATTTTTTGCGAATAAAAATGACAATCCAGAACTTTTGATGGAAGCTGCCACTTGGTGGATTAAAGAACTTAAACTGGATCATTTTGAAAAGGCTGTGAAAATTAGAACGTTAGTAAATGGAAACGCAACCAAATAACCCACTACATGGCATAAAGTTAGAGCAAATCATTAACGATTTGGTGGCGCATTATGGTTGGGAATATATGGGCTACAGTATTAAAATAAAATGCTTTATTGATAACCCTTCGGTAAAATCGAGTTTAAAATTTTTAAGGCGAACCCCTTGGGCAAGAACTAAAGTGGAGACCATGTATTTGAAGATGTTGAAACAATAAGTTGAACTGATTTAAACTTTTTTAGCTTTTTTGTTTTTTGATGGTTTTGGTATTGGGGTTTTGAATTCTTGAAAATCGATAAATCCACTCGAGTTGGTGTCCATTTTATCAAATAGTTTCCGTAGTTTATCTTGATCGTGGTCTAGGGCACTATTTCTCTTTTTATTTCTAAATTCATCAAAACGGATTATTTTGTCATGATTTGTATCATAAGACGCAAAGGCTTTTTCATAATTGGGGAATCCGCTTCTTTGTGCATAGAGTTGCGAAAAGGCAAACAAACCAAATAAAAGGACGCTTAGTTTTAAATATTTTGGATTCATAATCCTGTCGTTTTAGGTTTTTTTTTGAGCGGTGTTTTGTACCTATCAAAAAACCATGAATGTATAAATTTAAAAAAAACAACTTTTAAAGCCAAATAAAAGCCTCTTGGTTTAAACCGGGAGCCTTTTTACGGAAGGTTTAATCATTGTCGTCCGAAGTTTTTTCTTTTTTCTTTTTCATGCCTTCAGTTTTTTTTCCTTTCATCATGCCAGCTTTAAACTCTTCCAATGTAACTGAACCATCAGAATTTGCATCCATGGCAGCATATCTTTTTTCAAGAGCTTCAGCGGGCACTTCGTTTTTTCTTTTCTTGTTTTTAAACTCCTCTAAGCTTATAGACTTGTCATCATTAGCATCAAAAGAAGCAAACATTTTTTCTGGGTCTGGTTGTTTTTTGTCTTGTGCATTTACTTGAGAAAATGCGAATAAGGCAAACATTAATAAACCGAATTTTAAGATTGTTGTTTTCATTTTTTTTTAATTTACATTGTTAAGTTGCCCTTTGACTGTTAAATTAAAAAAAGGTTTAATGTGTTTTTTATTAAAAATGTTTCAAGCCTTCATAAACAACAATGGCAACGGCATTTGCCAAATTTAAACTGCGAACGTGTTCACTATAAATAGGGATTTTATAAAGTTGACTGACGTGTTTTTCGATGACGGATTTTGGTAACCCAACAGACTCTTTTCCAAAGATTAAAAACAGATTCTCTTCATAAGGAATATCCCAATGATTTTTGGTTCCATGGCTGGAAAGAAATACCATGTTCCCGTCTTTATTTTTGCTGAAGAACTCATCCATGTTTTCGTAATAAACAATGGATAGATGTTTCCAATAATCTAAACCGGCACGTTTTAAACGGGTATCATCAATTTCAAAACCAAAAGGTTTCACTAAATGCAAAACAGAGCCAGAGGCTAATGCTAAACGCCCAATATTACCCGTGTTATTCGGTATTTCGGGTTCAATTAATACGATGTTTAAAGGCATAAAAAAAGTTCATTTTATTTAACACGAAGATATCATATTTAAATAAAATGAACTTTTTAATTTCAATGGTTAATGAGAAACAATAATTCTTTTAGAATGTTTGGATTGCCCATTAGATATATTTAAAATATAAACACCATTTGAAATTGATGATACATCTAATGTAATCTCAGATTCTGAAAATTTAACAGCTTTCTCCATAACTTTTCTGCCATCAATACTAAAAACCTGAATTAAATCCACATTATTCCTCATGTTTTTAAGTGTCACAAAATCTTTAGCAGGATTTGGATATATGGTTATTTGGTTTGCTAAATCATTTGCATTTACTGAAAGACTACTCGCATCACCATAAAATTCTACTTCATGTAAAGTTGTAAACCTACTGCTGCTACCAACTTGTCCGTTACCAATAATTTTCACATATTTTGTGCCAGAAGCCGTAGCAGGAAGTACAAAAGCTTTGAACGAAGCATCTGTATTGCTTATAAGGTCGCCAGCAGGAAATGGATTTGTAAAATCGCCATCGGCAGTACCGGTTGAAGACACCAAAATTTGTAATTTATAGGTTTTGTTATTTGTGGTTGCAATATCTACCAATTGTAAATCAAAAGCACCTAATAAGTCATAAATTATAATGGCATTGTTGCTTGGGTGTGCGGTACCATCACCTGCCCATTGGGTATTTAAATCTTTATCTAAACTATTGACTGCATAATTAAATTTTGTAGTTCCATTTACTTCTTCATTTGAAACATAATTTACAGCAGCTTCAGAAGCAAGTTTGTTTATAAGGTTTAAACCATCACGAGGGTCTGGTGGTGGAGGTGCATCTTGCGTTATGTTTAGAGTTCTTACAATATCATCACCTCCAGGATCTTGAGTGAAAGTTACAGAACCACTTCTACTGGTTGTACCTGTATTTTCAGTAACCGTAACTGAAACTGTTGCATCACCAGTACCCGAACCCATATCAATAGATATCCAAGCATCGTTAGATACAGCCGTCCAACTTACATTAGCAGTAACAGAAACATCGTAGCTAGCAGTGCTATGAGAAAGCGTTGGCAAACCACCAACAATTAAAGATTCAGGTATTACAATAGTACAATTACCGTTAGTTATGTTAGCACCTAAATTATCTACAAAACAAGCACCTATTCCGTAGCCAACCATGGCATCCGTTGTTGGTGCATAAACACCCATATCAGCACCTTTACTAGCTGCACCTGAAAAAGTAAAAATTTCTCCCGACGCAGTAGCTGTAATGCCTGCCTCCAAAGAAAAACCTGGGTAGGTTGTTTCACCCAAAGTAGTTCCGTTGTAAACGTTCCCAGTGTAAGTTAATCCAGTACCCATTGGTATAGGAGAACTCGTATTACCTGTAATAACTGGTGTTAGATTTGTAGCACCAGCAAAATAAATCAAGTTATCTGAAACTGTTCCTAATGGTTTGGTTGTGCCTGTATTGATATTAAAAAATAAAGGGGCATTTGTGTTTATAATTGAGTTATTGGAAACATCAATATTTTGAACTTTTTGATAGCCGCTTGTCCCATCAGTTGTAGAAGTACAAGGAACAGCACTACTATCGTTTCCTCCTAAAAAAGTGATGCCGTTATTCCAAATAGCATTATCAATTGTTGTAACACAATCCTGAATGTAATTATTCCTAATTATTTGGTTACTATCAACAATTCTAATACCTCCAGTGCCTTCAATATTTTCACCTAAAAAGTAATTTCCATTAACCGTAGTGTGCGAACCATGGCGTAGAACTAAAGAACCTCTACATCGTCTAAACGTGTTATTGATATAGCTATTGCCTTTACTTTTATTAGTGATGATTTCATTTTCACCATCCGCCTGAACAAAATAATTATTCTGAACTATGGCATTACTATTTATACTTTGCAAATTACTTACACCAATACGTATTGCTTCGCTATCTCCAGCATTAGTCCAATCTGGGTCAATTTTCGCATAATTATAGAAGTAATTATTAATAATTTTATGACCAACTTCATCACAGCGAGTAGTATTATATAGAAGTTCTACTAGAATCATATTTCCAGAACTTGTTTTGTTCATAATCGAACAATTAATGACGGTGTTGTAGGTGCCGTACATTACAATCCAATTATGTTTAACGCTTGTGTATTTACCTGTTGAAGCATTATATGTTGGCGTACCACCTGATACTTGTAAACCATCAATGACACAATTTTGAAGCGTGCTATTGTTACCAAGGTTAGTGCCGTCTCTGAATTCAATAAAATTGCTGGCGCCAAAACCGCCGTTCCAATGGAAACCATCAACTATACAGTACTCTCCACCAATTTTTAATGTCTGAATACCAGTAGTAAATTTAACCCCTCCAGGAGTTGCCGCTTTCAATGTAATGGGTTGAGCTGCTGTACCCACACCATTAAATCTCATGGTTACATTTGAAGTGTACGTTCCATCTGCTAAAATAACGGTGTCTCCCGGTTGAAGACCAGAAGTAAAAGTATCAGTAAGTTGATTTGGGTTGGTAATATTATAAATGGGTTGAGAAAACCCATTGTAATTACATAAGATAATTAACGTGAAAATACAAGTTTTAAAAGAAAGTCCTTTAAATAAAGTACAGTGGTTTTGAGTAGTTTTTTCCATGGTTTCAGTTTGTTTTAAATTGGAAAACCAGATTGGTAAACCAATTTGGTTTTCCAAATATAAATAATATTTTATAATTCACAACTTTTTTAACGTTAATGTTGCTGGTTGATATTTAGAAGGTTGCTTGGTTTTCGATTAAATGTTTGATTTTTTTTGTTTAAAGAAACTATTGTATTATTACTTTTTGAGTAGATACGGTAAGATGGTCTTTTTTAAGAATGAAAAAGTATAGACCTGGTTTGAAATTTGTACTTTCTATAGTATTTGTACTTGGTTTTATTAACCTAATGAACCTTCCAAGGTTGTCATATATATAAATGGAATCAAAACTATTAGGAAGCGCTTCAACAATAATTGGATTATTGTTTTTAGTTGGATTGGGAATAATCCTGATATTATTTTTGTTTATTTCGGTACTAAATGTAGATAAAGTAGGTATTTCCTCAATACTGAAATTTGCGAACAATACGTTTTCGTCCCGTAAATCTAGTGGACTGTTTAAACTCCGGTAAATGCCCCACTTAGGTCTAACAAAACTGGCGCCCGTTTGCCAATTTATAATAGAGCTGTTAGAATAGCTAAATAACTCGGTGCCATCGCTCACTTTTTTAATGATGATGGAATAGGTTCCAGATGATCCATATTTTATGGTTTCGGTTACATCAACCCAAGTGCCTTTAAAAGGGGTTAAATTGGTTTTTTTTAAGGTTGATTGTGTTGATGTTTCTGCATATCGCAGTTCTAATTGGTCTGTTGCAGGTGTTGTCCCTTTACGGGTAGTCAGGGTGTACATAGGAGTTTCTTCATAAAGTCCTCCAACAGATTTTAACTGGTGTATATGTGTGAAATTAGATGAAGATTGAAAAAATTCGTCTAATTTAAACTTCCATTTATAGACTACAGATTCTTCTTCAATGCCCTTTAAGTTATTTGGTGATTTATCATAGACTTTTATTTCATTACGTTGCCTATCAACATTGATGCATCGGTCGTTATCTGGAGTTACATGGATTTGAAAACGGAATACATTGGTATTTAAATCGGCATCAAAAATCTCGTCTATATGTCTTCCAAATGCGGTATGGCTGCAATCTGGTGCTTCAATCACATCAAAACCTGGGGCCAGAATGGAGTTAATTAATTCATACGTATTGCCCGGGCCATCGGCATTTAGAATTACTTGTGCATTTATATTATGGATGGTAAAAAGCAGACAGAAATAAAATAGGATAGCTAATTTCATATTAAAAATTAAATTGGTAAACCAGTTTGGTTTACCAAATATACTAAAAATAATAAAACCCATGTACTAAGAGTTTTATTATTTTTAAATGACTACAGTGAAAATTCCTGAAGTTATGAATGCATAATAAAATTTAAACATAAAAAAGGCTGTCTAAACTTAATGTTATAGACAGCCTCTTCCATTATTTAAAACCATACAAAACTATGTCTTGTTTTGCTGTTTTTTTATGGTTTTCTCATCAATATCAAACTGGTTTATTTTTTGGTTGATGTTACCAGTTGGATTTGTTGGATTTTTCTGTTCTTTAGTCGTTTTAAATTTCTTTTTATCTTCTATAATTCCCATTGTTATTTGTTTTAAGGTTCAATCGTAAAATAAGAAAAAGGAATCAAAACTTTATTAAATTAATCTTAAAACTTGTGGCTTAAGTGTTAAATTCTTTCAAAAAAGTACTTATTGTATTTATGCCATTTTTGGTAATATATGTAATAAAGGCACTTCCAATAATGGCGCCTTTTGCATACTGGGTAGCTTGGGTAAAAGTTTTATTGTCTGAAATACCAAACCCAATAACCTGTGGGTTCTTAAGGTCCATATTGGCAATACGTTTAAAATAAGCGGTTTGTTCGTCGCCAAAACCAGATTGCGAACCAGTAACGCTGGCGCTACTTACCATATAGATGAACCCGTTTGAAATGGAATCAATAAAATTGATACGTTCTACACTGGTTTGTGGGGTAATTAAAAACACATTGATGAGCCCGTATTTTTCAAACGTAGCTTTGTATTGTTCATTATAAACATCCACTGGTAAATCGGGAATAATCAATCCGTCAATACCAATTTCCTGACATTTTTTACAAAATGCTTCCACGCCATATTGTAACACAGGGTTGAAATAGCCCATAATAATCAAGGGGATTGAAACTGTTTTACGGATGTTTTTTAGTTGATTGAAAAGCACTTCGGTAGTCATGCCATTTTTTAAAGCTTGTGTTGAGCTTGCTTGAATGGTTGGGCCATCGGCAAGCGGGTCGCTAAAAGGTAAACCGATTTCAATCATATCAACACCACTTTTTTCTAGGTTTTGAATGATGGTAACCGTATCGTTAAGTGTTGGATAACCTGCCGTAAAATATATTGAAAGAAGCTTTTTATTTTCTTGTAATTTTTTGTTTATTTTGTTCATTTTGAAATCTTTTAGAATACCTCACAGGTTTTTAAAACCTGTGAGGTCTTGTTTGCGTTAGGGATTACTCATCCATTTTATTGTTAAATTTTGAAATCTCCTCCTTTTTTTAAGGAGGAGTGGATTCATCCCGATGTAACGGGATGAAGACGAGGTGGTTTTTGGTTCTGATTAAAACCCTTCCGCCTTCGGTTTCTTCTCCGAAACCGAATCCACCTTCCCTTGAAAAAAGGGAAGGAATTTTTTGATTATTTTATAGTTTAAAATAGTTAATGTATGTATCTAAATCCTTATCGCCACGCCCAGATAAACTTACCACCACCACATCTTTTGGTTTAAACGTTTTGTACTTAAAAATGGCTAAGGCGTGTGAAGTTTCGATGGCTGGAATGATGCCTTCTAATTTTGAAAGTTCTAAACCAGCTTCCATGGCATCACTATCGGTAATAGACATGAATTCGGCACGTCCGGTTTTTGATAAATGGGCATGCATGGGACCAACACCTGGATAATCCAAACCCGCCGAAATGGAGTAAGGCTCTGTAATTTGACCATCTTTGGTTTGCATCAATAAGGTCTTGCAACCGTGGATAATACCTTCTTTGCCCAGCACAGAAGTGGCGGCACTTTCGCCAGAATCTATACCCAAACCAGCAGCTTCTACAGCAATAATATTTACATCTTGTTCGTGTAAAAAGTGATAATAGGTTCCTGCGGCATTACTGCCACCGCCAATGCATGCCACTACATAATCGGGGTTTTCACGATCTTCTTGTTCTTTTAATTGCCATTTGATTTCTTCGGAAATTACCGATTGAAAACGCGTAACCATGTCCGGATAAGGGTGTGGGCCAATGGCTGAACCGATAATATAATGCGTGTCAACGGGGTTGTTGATCCAATCGCGAATGGCTTCGTTGGTCGCATCTTTTAAGGTACGGCTTCCAGATAAAGCAGGCACTACGGTGGCCCCTAGCATTTTCATTCTGGCAACGTTTGGTGCTTGACGTGCAATGTCGATTTCGCCCATATAAACGATACATTCCAAACCCATTAAAGCACAAACCGTGGCTGTGGCAACACCATGTTGGCCAGCGCCAGTTTCAGCAATAATGCGATGTTTGCCCAAACGTTTAGCCATTAAAATTTGCCCAATGGTATTGTTTATTTTATGCGCACCCGTATGGTTTAAATCTTCACGTTTTAAATAAATTTTGGTGTTGTATTTTTCAGAAAGGCGTTTGGCAAAATACAGTGGGGAAGGACGCCCAACATAATCTTTTAATAGTTGGTCGAACTCCTTTTTAAAGTCGGGTTCCGCCATTATTTTTAAATAATTCTGGCGTAATTCTTCCACATTCGGATACAGCATTTCCGGAATGTATGCGCCTCCAAATTCGCCGTAATAGCCTTTTTCGTTTACGTTGTAGTCCATAATTTTATGTCATTCCCTAGAAGGAGGGAATCTTTTTAATTTTAGTTCCAATTTATATTGGATTCCATATCATCCCCATAGGGGTGCACGACAAATTGCATCTAAGCGGCATTTCTAGCAATATCGGTAATTTTATCCCATAATCCACTTTCGGATGC
>NZ_JBFVFE010000050.1:0-29899 GCF_052728615.1 Mariniflexile sp.
TTAAATAATTCCTCCCCTTTTTTCAAGGGGAGGTGCCGATAGGCGGAGGGGTCAACTTTAATAGTTATTTTTATGATATAAGATTATTTTTGTCTTGTATTAACAATTTTATAAACCAGTTCAATTAAAACAATCTCATGAATTTAATCCTTAAACTTCTTTTAACTGCCCTAGCAGTATTTATATTAGCATACATCTTACCGGGCGTCACCTTATCGGGAGACACCTTTGTAAACGCCATTATTGTGGCCATTGTGCTAGGAATATTAAATGTGTTGGTAAAACCTATTTTAATTATTTTAACATTGCCCGTTACCATTGTTACTTTAGGCCTATTCTTGTTGATAATCAATGCATTGATTATTTTGCTGGCCGATAAGCTAATAGATGGTTTTTCGGTAAGCAGTATCTGGACCGCCATACTGTTCAGTATCCTGCTTTCCATACTCCAGTCCTTCCTGCATTCGCTTTTAAAAGAAGGCAAAAATTAGCTTACGATCAAGCTGTTAAAAACTTTGTTGGGTTGTAAAAATGTTATATTTTTGCAACCCGATTTTGGCCATTCAATTTTGGCCTGAAAAAAAACAGTAGTTGTTAAATGCCTAATAAAAGGCTTCATATCATTTAAAATGAATATTACAAGAGAAAACGTTGATGCATTAAATGCGGTTGTAAAAGTAGATATTGCTAAAGAAGATTATAGCGATAAGGTTGAAAAAATCTTGACAGATTACCGCAAAACAGCAAATATACCGGGTTTTAGAAAAGGCCATGTGCCCATGGGCATGGTTAAAAAGCAATACGGAAAAGCGGTGCTGGTTGATGAGGTTAACAAATTGCTGCAAGACGCATTGAATAAATATCTTACCGAAGAAAAACTGGACGTATTAGGGCAGCCATTGCCAAAACCCCAAGATGCCATTAATTGGGAAGCTGATCTGCTGTCGTTTGAATTTGAATTAGGGTTGGCACCAGAATTTGAAGTGACCTTAAAAGGGAAGGACGCTATTACACAATACTATATTGTTGCCGATGATAAAATGGTCAATGAGCAAGTGGAGCGTATCCAAAAGCAGTACGGGAAATTAATTTCCCAATCGGTAGTGGAAAAAGACAGTGAAATTACAGGGGTTTTTAAAAACGAAGAACATGACATTGAAAATAAAGTAACTTTAACTTTAGATAAATTTAAAGGAAAAGCGACTGAAAAACAATTCATTGATGCCAAAGTTGGTGATGTGATCACGCTGCAAACAAAAGGTCTTTATGATGATGACCATGAATTGATGCATGCTTTAAAATTAGCACATGATGCTATACATGGTTTGGATATTGAAGTGTCTTTCACGATTTCAGAAATAAATAAACGCGCGCTTGCCGATTTGGACCAAGAGTTGTTCGATAAACTATTTGGTAAAGATGCTGTAAAATCGGTTACGGAATTAAAGGATAAAATAAAGGAAGATGCTGAAAAACAATTTGCACAACAAGCAGAACAGAAACTTTTAAATGATGTTACCGAGTATTTGGTTGAGAACACAAAGTTTGATTTACCTGCTGAGTTTTTAAAAAAATGGATGCAAACCGCAGGCGAACAACCATTGGATAGCGACCAAGCTAAAGAAGAATATGAAAAATCTGAAAAAAGTTTGCGTTACCAATTGATTGAAGGTAAGTTGATTACCGATAACAACATTCAAGTAACCATGGCTGATATTAGAAACCATTCCAGAGAGATGATAAAAACCCAAATGGCCCAATTTGGTCAAATGAATCCTTCTGACAAGGAATTAGACGATATTGCGGCCCGAATTTTATCAAACCAAGATGAGGCGCGCCGTATTTCTGAGCAATTGATCAGCCAGAAATTATTGGCTCTTTACAAAGAAAAAGCAAATCTTAAAGTAAAGGAATTAAGTTACGAAACCTTTGTTAAAGAAGTTTATGGGCATAAATAATAGTGTGCCTTTAAAGAATAATTCATTATATTTAGGCGCTATGATTAACCGATTATGGTGCCTAATTTGTTGAGTAAGTTTAGCTTCAAATCTTAAAAACAGTTTTTAAGTCTTCATTTTAAAATCACTCAATTGATAATTAAGGATTTAACCCAAAACAATAACAAGACACAATTAATTATGGATTACGCAAAAGAATTTGAAAAATTCGCGATAAAAGACCAAGGAATAAGCAGTACCTACTACAATAAAATAATGAGTAGCATGTACCCAACAAGCCTAACGCCCAATATTATTGAAGAGCGCCAGATGAACATCGCTATTTTTGATGTGTTTTCCCGTTTGATGATGGACCGCATCATTTTTATGGGAACTGCCATTAACGACCAAGTGGCAAATATTATTCAGGCGCAACTTTTGTTTTTAGCAAGCACCGATGCCAATAAAGACATTCAAATCTATATCAATTCCCCTGGAGGGAGCGTATATGCTGGCTTAGGTATTTATGATACCATGCAGTTTATAAAACCAGACGTAGCCACTATTTGCACAGGCATGGCGGCATCTATGGGCGCGGTATTGTTATGTGCAGGGGCTAAAGGAAAACGTAGTGGTTTAACACATTCCCGTGTCATGATCCACCAACCGTTGGGAGGTGCGCAAGGACAAGCTAGCGATATTGAGATCACAGCTAGGGAAATACTTATTTTAAAAGAAGAACTTTATAAAATAATAAGTAAGCACACTGGGCAAGATTACCAGAAAGTTTATGAGGATAGCGATAGGGATTACTGGATGAAAGCCGACAAGGCCAAGGAATATGGTATGATTGATGAAATTTTAGTACGTAATTAAATAAAAATTTGTAATTTTAAACAATTGTTATAGAGGGATTTATAATAACACCTCCTGAAAATAGATAAGGATTAATGGCAAAAGAAGAACTGGAATGTTCGTTTTGTGGCCGTAAAAAGCCAGAAACGAACTTATTGATAGCAGGATTGGATGCGCATATATGTGATAGATGTATAGAGCAAGCGCACGGCATTGTGCTAGAAGAATCAAAACAAAGCGATAGCAACGATTTATCGGCAGAGTTAAAACTACGTAAGCCTCAACAAATCAAAGCATTTCTTGATGAATACATTATAGGGCAAAATATGACTAAAAAAGTCATGGCGGTTGCCGTATATAACCACTACAAACGGTTGCTGCAACCGGTGACCAAAGACGATATTGATATCCAAAAAAGCAATATCATCATGGTCGGCCAAACAGGAACAGGAAAAACCCTGGTCGCAAAAACCATAGCAAGGATGCTTAACGTGCCTTTGGCAATTGTGGATGCCACGGTGTTAACAGAAGCTGGTTATGTGGGTGAAGATGTTGAAAGTATCCTAACGCGTTTATTGCAAGCGGCCGATTACAATTTGGAAAAAGCTGAAAAAGGCATTGTTTTTATTGACGAAATTGATAAAATTGCCCGTAAAAGCGATAATCCCTCCATTACTAGAGATGTTTCCGGTGAAGGCGTTCAGCAAGCCCTTTTAAAACTTTTGGAAGGCACCGTAGTGAATGTGCCACCAAAAGGCGGACGAAAACATCCGGACCAAAAATTTATTGAAGTCAACACCGAAAATATTTTATTTATAGCCGGTGGTGCTTTTGATGGGATTGAGCGCCATATTTCAAAACGCTTGAACATGCAAGCCGTAGGCTATAGTGCGTCTTTATCTGATAATGTGGTGGACCAAAATAATTTGCTTCAATACATCATACCAAAAGATTTAAAGGATTTTGGATTGATTCCTGAAATAATAGGGCGTTTGCCCGTGCTTACTTATATGGATCCTTTGGATGCCGAAACATTAAGAGCCATTCTTACCGAGCCTAAAAACGCCATCATCAAACAATACCAAAAATTGTTTTCTATGGACCATATTGATTTTACAATTACCGATGGGGCTTTAGATCATATTGTGGAAAAAGCCATTGAGTATAAATTAGGTGCTAGGGGTTTGCGCTCTCTTTGCGAAGAAGTTTTAACGGACGCCATGTTTGAAATGCCCAGTGGCACCGATAAAAAATTACATGTTACCAAAACCTATGTGGAAGACAAATTGGTTAAAACCACTTTAAAGAAACTAAAAGCAGTTTCATAAAAGAGCCAATTGAAAAACTTTAAATGAGTTCATAAAAAATCCCGAGCAAAAGCTTGGGTTTTTTATTTAGATTTACCGACAAAATTTATAAAATGGACAAAAGTATCTGTTTGGCTGTGTTAACGTTTTTATTGAGTATCCAAAGTCATGCACAAATAACAAACCGTAATGGGCCAGAGGCATCGTTATTTAACGAAACGGTATTGCTTAAGCATATAAAAACCCTCTCATCCGATGCTTTTGAAGGCAGAAGAACAGGAACCAAAGGCGCTATAAAAGCTGAAAAGTATATCGTGGATCAGTTTACTGCAAGCCATGTTTTGCCATTGGGTAAAGATTTTGAACAATCCTTTTCATTCACTTCAGGAAGAAAACATTATGAAGGAAAAAATATACTAGGGTTAATAAAAGGCACGTTGTATCCTGAAAAATATATGGTTATCAGCGCACATTACGACCATGAAGGCATCAAAAATGGTGTGGTTTACAACGGTGCCGATGATGATGCCTCTGGTGTTAGCGCCCTATTCAGTTTTGCTGAATATTTTAAAAACAACCCACCCAAACATTCTGTTATTTTGGCAGCTTTTGATGCAGAGGAATTAGGGTTGCAAGGGTCTAAATATTTTGCGAATAATTCCATCATTCCCCTAAAACAAATAATGGTCAATCTAAACATGGACATGATCAGCAGAAGTGATAAAAATGAATTGTTTGCTGTGGGAACTGTTTTTAATAAATCTTTAAAAGATATAATCACCTCTCATAAGTATTCCAATACTATAAACCTATTAACAGGGCATGATGAAGGCAATTGGAAAGACAACTGGACCGATGCTTCAGACCATGCTTCTTTTCATAAAAAAGGCATTCCGTTTTTGTATTTTGGGGTTGAAGACCATAAAGATTATCATGAACCCACCGATGATTACGAAAATATCCAACCTGGTTTTTACATTGAAGCCGTAAAGGTTATCATGGCTGTTTTTGAAAAAATTGATGTGTTGCAGCTTTGAAAATTAGCTTTCAACATTTAAGTCCTGCAAGATGGGGTGCCAAATTTGTGTGTATTCATAAAAAATCGTTCGGTCTGTTTTTTAAACTTTTTCGGTGTTTAAAACCTAAAAAGTTAGTAAAATAAAGACTTTAGGGTCATTTTTAAATTCATTATAGAAGATAAAAAAAGAGAACATAATTTTAGATACTTCAAATTTGACACCCCACCTGCAAGGTTTTAAAAACCTTGTAGGTTTAAAATAAAGTAAGTTCAACACAATTAAATTATTGAATTGGACACAAAGTATTTACGTTATTTGTTTGAGGTTGGTTATCCCCTTGAGGGGATTATAGGGGTGTGATTCCCATGTAGTTTCTAGTATTATGCCTATTTTTAAAAATAAGCTTTCAATTGTACCGTTCCCGTATGGATGGTTTTGCTGGTTTTGGTCTTTCTGCCAAAGTAACTTAGGTTTAAATCTAAAAAGGTGGTCAATTTTTTCTGTGCCAACAAACTCCAAGTAAAGTTTTTACCGGGTTGTAAGCCTTCCAGCATTTGGTAGGATACAGGGGTGTTCGCATTGCCATTGAATTTATTCGAGAAAAAATTAAACTCCCCTATCATGGAATTTTTTTGATTGCTGGTAAGCGTAAAGGACGTGCCATACTTTTGTTGTTTTAATGTCTCTAGACCGCCAAGTGTATTCTCTTTACTTGCAAACTGATAGAAGATGTCGAAACGCGAATTATCATTAAACAAATACGATAGTTTTGGGTTTAATTGGGTTTCATCAAAATTATAATTCCTGCTGGCAAAATTTTCACTTAAACTTTCTGTGTTTTTAAAATCAGATTGTAGTGTAATCAACCAATTTTCAGCAATTTTATGGTTGAAATAAATCTGGTGGCTTTTCAATCCGCTTTCAATAAATCCAATGGATAAAATATTTCGGGTCCTGTTTGAAAGGTAGGTGTAAGAGGTGGTGTAATGCTGTTTTCCCCGGTTGAAAAATAACACGTTCCGCAAGTTCAATTGCAGTCCCAATTGGTTTTCCGTACCGCTTTCAAAAGGATTTAAGTTAAAACCATTGCCATTGCGTTTTAATTTTCTATCTACCAAATAACTGGTTTGATTGTAAAAGTGCGACCAGAATTTTTGGGATTTATTTTCGGAAACCGACCATTGCGATGGATTGACAGTTAGCGTTTGACTCAGCCTGTTTTGATGTGTTCTTATAAACACTCTATTGGGCAATAACACCCGAATGTATTTGCCCTGGTCTTGAAATTGGGCAATTTCAAACTCCTCCAATTCCTGAATGCCATTTCCGTTGTAATCAATCCAAGTGTAAGTGCCCCGTCCGGGTTCTACTTCAACATAGGTAAAATCTTGTTGGGGCAAGGTGCCCGAATTGGTTTCAAATAAGGTATTCCATTGCACCAATTGCTTAAAAAGCTTTTGGTTGAACTGCAGTCGGGAGTTGATGGATTGCTCATCATCAATCGTTTCATCCACACTTTTTAAAGTTCTGTAATTGGCATACAATGATAAATTGGTGTTGGTATTTTGAATGGGCCGCGTATCTAAATAAAGCGTATTAGAAGTATTTACTTTTTGCAATTGATTGTTCCTGATACTGTCGTTTACCCTGTTTTTATACCCAATTTCAGTGAAAATACCAGTGCTGTCGCCAACGCCAAAAAACACTTCGTACGATTTGAATTTCTGGCTTAAAGGCGTTAATGCTTGGGTTGAAATTTCTTTTTGTCCATTGTCCTCAATAGCCAATTTGGTTCCCAACCAACTTTTTTCCATGCTATATTCAATGCGGTTGTACGACCTTAAAAACGTTGAGCTATGGATGTTTGAAGTGGCATTTAAAAAACTGGAATACGATGCGATCCTAAATTTATTCAACAATAAAAACGTATTGAAAATATGCCTGTTCCCACTAAAATTTTTAGAATAGCCCAAATATTCAAATTGATAGGTAGCGTTTCCCTTTTCAGGATGATTCAATTGAAACCCAGAAGCAAGCAAGGTTTGATTGCCAAAAATAATAGTTGGAGTAGTGGGGGTGGCGCCATCTAAATTCCAATCCCTATTAAACTCCGCATTATACAAACGTTCGATGGTTTTAAAGTTTTTCTGAATATAATCAGCATCCACAAAAACCTTCAAACTCCATAAACTATCATTTTTGATAAGGCTTTGGGAAATCTTAAATTTACCGGCAACCCCGTTGTTATTGGCATCGTCTAAATTTGAAAACAAATTCAAATCGTTTTTACTG
Organism: Mariniflexile sp.; assembly: GCF_052728615.1. NCBI lineage: Bacteria > Pseudomonadati > Bacteroidota > Flavobacteriia > Flavobacteriales > Flavobacteriaceae > Mariniflexile > Mariniflexile sp. Next base: position 7,411 of record NZ_JBFVFE010000050.1, read on the forward strand.
GCAGCTATTTCAAACCCTACATCAGTTTTTTTGGTTGGGGTGTAACTTCCATTAATCGCTGCTATTTGAAGCTTTGTTGGCGCAATAAGTTGAACCGTTGGTTCAAATTCTCCTTGCATAACTCCTTTGTATTCAAAAATAGTATTAACAGCATTAATTATTTCGCCGTTAAGTTCAGTTTTAATATCATAACTTCCTTGGTTAGCCCCAACTCGCGTGAAGGTAACGCGGTACAAGGTATCATCTGGATTGTTGGAAAACACAAAAGCCTCAACCGCGCCAATAAGTTCTTTTTTGTATAAAATCCGGTTCTCGTTTAAGCTTTCTTCAACTTCGGAAGGGGCAACCATTTGCGTTCTGTCATCGCCAGCATTTGAAAGTATTTGCACCTGTGATTCTGATAAATTTTGTTGCAAGGGTTGATTTTTAGCATCATTTTCAGAATACACCGAAACGCCCAGATTCAATTTTTTACTTTCAAATCTACTGCCACCATAAGCCACCAAACGCGAATAATTGCGTTCGCTGAATTGATAATCGACCGTAATGCGCATTTCGGAAGTGATAGGGAACGTGGAGTTGAAAATAATTTCCCCAGCGTTATAATCGATGATATAATCTTTGTCCTCGCCACGTTGTGCAGTAACACCATTAACATAAACGGTTTCACTTCCCGAAACGATAAGCACAAACAATTTGCCATTTTGCCCTTGCAGTTTGTAAGGCCCTTGGTTGCCTTCCTGAGCATTAAACTGGCTTCGTGTAAATTGCCCACGTACCAAAGCGCCAGCAGCAAATACTTGGGTTTGGGCATCTTCATGGCCCAGTTTTGCGTTTATGGATAAACCCTGAACACGTTTTGAGAAATTGGCAAAATAGGAATGGGTGTTCTGCAAATCGATATCGCCTGCGCGAATGTTCCACCGGTTGCTATAGAGTTCAATAAAAACTTGGTCGAATTCATCCAATCGCTGGCTATAACCACTTTCCTGCAACGGAATATTGGCATCTTGAATGGAGGCGCGCAACGACACTTTTTCGCTCAGTTTTCCCGAAATCTGAAGGTCCAATTCACTATTTAAAACGGAGTTTTGATTATTGCCCACAGTAACCCCACGCGAAATACTACCCGAGGTTGTTAAGCCATCAAAAGGAATAAAATCTTTTGTGTCGTTGGGTTGGGAAAGTTGATACAGTTTTTGGAGATTATCGGTATTTTCAACAATAATGGTATCATCCAACTGTTTATAGGTCTTCGTTAAAAACCCAGGAAATTTCAAATAGTTGATGATGATGGAATCGGTTTCAATGGGTTTGATGAATATCAAAATGGCTTTTCCAAAATCAACCGTATAAAAAGAAGTATCGATAACGGTATTGGCTTTTGTTTTAATTGAAAAATGATTGGAATTGATACTAACACTGTCAATAACAATGGAATCGTTTACAGCAACTTTTTTAGTTCTATAATTGGAAACTGGATTTTGCGAAAAACCACAAAACCCAATAAAAAAGAGAATAAGACAGGTTGTAAACTTCATCTGATACTTAAACTACAAATAGTTTAAAATATTTTGTTAGTGGTTTTTGTTAAATGTGCTTAAAATAGTAGTGTAAAAGTAACGCATTATTTATTTTAGCTGAAATTTGAGTTTTTTTATGGTAAAGACCTGTCAGGTTTTTAAAACCTGACAGGTCTGAGACAAAAATTACTTCAAACATTTATTAATTTATTTAGAAAATTCCCGCTCCTTTGGAGAGGGTCAGGGAGAGGAAATGAAAATAATCTCATACAACGTAAACGGTATTCGAGCGGCACTTAACAAAGGTTTTATAGATTGGTTAAAAGGTGCCAATCCGGACGTGATATGTCTGCAAGAAATTAAAGCCATGAAAGAACAACTGGATTTGAATCTTTTTATTGAAGCAGGCTACACTTACAACTATTGGTTCAGCGCACAAAAAAAGGGTTATAGCGGCGTAGCAATTTTGAGTAAAATAAAACCAAACCATGTTGAATATGGTACCGGAATTGCCTCGATGGATTTTGAAGGAAGAAACCTGAGAGCCGATTTTGATGGTGTTTCGGTAATGAGTTTGTATTTGCCTTCGGGAACCAATGACGCTCGATTGAGCCATAAATTTGAATACATGGATCTGTTTCAAGAGTATATAAATAACTTAAGAAAAGAGATTCCCAACCTGGTTATTTGTGGCGATTATAATATTTGCCATGAAGAAATTGATATCCACAACCCAAAAGGTTTGAGCACCACTTCTGGGTTTTTACCTTCGGAACGCAAGTGGATTGGAGGGTTTATAAATAGCGGGTTTACAGATTCCTTCAGACATTTAAATAAAGAACCAGACAGTTATACTTGGTGGAGTTACCGTGCCAATTCACGGGCAAACAACAAAGGTTGGCGGTTGGATTATGCGATGGTTTCAAATGCTATACAAGAAAAGATAAAAAGAGCCGTTATACTTCGGGATGCTGTGCATAGCGACCATTGTCCCATTTTATTGGAGATTGAAAACTAAAAATCAGTTGGCAGTCGCAGTTTATAGTTTACAGTCGCAGTAAAACAGTCGCAGTACTGTTGTGAAATTAAACTTTTTTACAGCGATTGAGACTGCGACTGAAAACGGAAACATAAATAAATAAAACGAAAATCAAAAAAAATGAAAAAAAACATTTTAATCTTAGCCATTACCTCCATTGTTTTAACAAATTGCGTATCTCCTAAAATCTACAAGGATTTAGAAGCTAAATACGCCAATTTAAAGCAGGCAAACAGAAAACTTTCAGATGACAATGAAAATCTTTTGTTCGCAAAAAATACGGCCGAAAGCGAGTTGAAACAACTTAAATCAGCTTATGCCGAAGCCGTTTCAGAGCGCGATAGATTGCAAAGTGATTACGATGCTACAAAATCCAATTTAGAAACGCTAAAATCGTCTTACGATGCATTGGAAAAAAATAGTTCAGCTTCCATTGCGAATAATTCACAAAGAAACAGGGAATTATTGTCGCAATTAGAAGCTAAAGAACAAGCTTTGGCAGACGAAAACCAACGCTTGGAAAAACTTAAAAAAGAATTACAGGACCGTTCAAACCGTGTAGCCGAATTAGAAAAAGTGATTTCAGACAAAGATGCCGCCATGACGGCTTTAAAAGATGCCATTTCTAAAGCATTGACCGATTTTGAAGGCAAAGGATTGACCGTTGAACAGCGTGATGGGAAAGTATATGTTTCTATGGAAAATAAATTGTTGTTCAGCTCAGGAAGTTGGGCAGTAGGTACCGAAGGGAGAAGAGCGGTACAACAATTAGGAACGGTTTTAGCGAAAAACCCCGATATTGCGGTATTGATTGAAGGGCATACCGATAATGTGCCGTTTCAAGGCAACGGGCAAATTGTTGGCAATTGGGACTTGTCAACCAAACGCGCTACGGCAATCGTTACTATTTTAAGGGAAAACGCAGCTATAAATGCCGAAAATTTAACCGCAGCGGGTCGTGGTGAATTTGCACCCATCGCAACCAACGACACTCCAGAAGGAAGAGCTAAAAACAGACGTATTGAAGTGATTTTAACACCAAAGCTAGACGAGCTTTCAAGGTTGTTGAAAGAGAATTAATATATAGGAATTACCATATCCTGATAGCAATCAGGATGTGGTTTTAATCCCGAATGCAGCAGTCAGACCTTAAATTACCATATTGAAGAAGTGTATGACCAAATAGAGTTGCTTGGATTTTCCCCGCTAGCGCTCGTTTGTAACGAGTGCCGTCAACCAATAAACCGTAGTAAAACTTACAAAATACAAGTCTTGCTTATTATGAGATTTATACTTTCTGCTCATACCCAAAAACACAAAAACCACAGTAATTACTGTGGTTTCCGTATTTAATAACTGTATAGGCACTCGTTACAAACGAGCGCTAGCTACAGTTACTTTTTTGTAAAAGTAAGAAGTTCGCTAAAATAAAATGCAACAAATTAAATTTCAGCTACAAAACGAGCTCTATCGGCGGCTTAATGAATCATGAATGTCTGGAAAACGTAAAGGCAGGTGAGCTAAATAAGTGCAGACAAAAGGTAAACACAACACAAATAAACCTGCCCAGAACCATGAGCTTCGCTCGGTAGCTTCAAAACAAAATACATTTTGCTTCTCGCTAATCCTCAAGGGGATATGGGGATGGCATATCTGTTCGCTCGTTTATCGAAACGATCAGTTGGCTTTTGTTGATGCTTGTTATTATTGTTACTTGGTTGCGGGTTTTAGGGTTTTATATATTAACGTGAATAACGGATAAGAAAATTAAGATTGAATTTTTATTTTTCCCCTCCCTAAAGAGTGGAAAAATTCCTGAAATGTAGAAAATGTATCACCCTTTAGGGTTGGGGAAGGAACATTTTCGGCTCAATAGGGTTATCCATTATTCACGTTAAATTAAGGTTTTTGGGTTTAGATTGTCCCCTTGAGGGGACTTTAGGGGTGTTTTTGCACCGTTTTTCGAATATATTCTTTCAGCTGGATTTCCCTTATGGACCACTACCCGTATAATCCTCTCAAGGTAATAAATAACTCATTTCTTAAAAATAGCATACACCGGAAAATGGTCGCTATAACCTCCTTTATATTTCAGTCCCACATAGGTTCTAAAAGGCGCGCCTTTAAATTTTCCGTTTAAGAGTTTTAAAAAATCTTCATCAAAAATATTGGCAGTTTCATATTCAAACCGGTTGGCAGCATTTTTAAAAAAGTTAGTGGAAATTAAAATCTGGTCGAACAACTTCCAAACCCGGTTGTGAACAGTGGAGCCTCTTTTATAAGACAGCAAAGTCTCCACAGGGTTAAACAAATCATGCCCTTCTACCAAATGTTTTATACTGTTGCTAGAGGGATCGTCGTTAAAGTCGCCCACAACAATAATTTTGGCATCCGGATTTTCTTGTCTTAATGATGTAATAATATATCCAACTTTATCTGCTGATACCATACGTTTATGCTCAGTTTCCTTTTTGCCGTCACGTCTGGACGACCAATGGTTTACAATAATATGCATCTGTTCCCCGTCAAGCAATCCTGAAACCAACAGGGCATCACGGGTATTATCGGGCAGACCATGTTCGTTGATTAAGTCAATTTGAAACGCTTCGGAATGCGTGACTTTAAAAGCAGTGGTATCGTACAACAACGCCACATCAATTCCACGTTCATCCAAAGATTCATAGTGCAAATAATGGTAATTGCAGTTTTTTAAATGCTTGGAAGCTATTAAATTTTCGATGGCTTTGGCATTTTCAACTTCGGCCAAACCTACTAAAGCAGGATGTTTTCCTGTTTCTTTTTTCCCAATATTTGAAATGGCAAAACCTAATTTTATGAGCTTGTTTTCATAACGTTTTGGCGTCCATTTTTTAACCGAAGTAGGTAAATTACCATTGTTATTGGTTTGCGAACCACCATCAATATCAAATAAATTTTCAAGATTGTAAAATGCCACGGTTTGTAAATCGTGCCGCACTTCAATATTTTCAGGATATTCAGTCATAATTAATCATTAGGGTTAAAAATATAAAAATTAAAACGGATGCAATTATGTAACTTTGTATATTAAAATTTTTTATGCTAGAAAAGAAAGATATAACACTAGAAAAAGCCGTTTTAATAGGAGTGATCACTAAAGATCAGGATGAAGTTAAATCTGAAGAGTATTTGGACGAGCTGGAATTTTTAACATTTACCGCAGGAGGTGAAGTTGTAAAACGCTTTACCCAAAAAGTGGAAATGCCAAACCCTAAAACCTTTATTGGTACCGGGAAAATTGAGGATGTGCGTCAATACATTGAAGAAAATGACATTGGAACCGCTATTTTTGATGATGAATTATCTTCGGCGCAAGAACGAAACATCAGCAAAATCCTGAATTGCAAAGTACTGGACCGGACCAATTTGATACTCGATATTTTTGCGCAACGTGCCCAAACCAGTTATGCCAGAACCCAGGTGGAATTGGCGCAATGCGAATATTTATTGCCACGATTGAGAGGGATGTGGACGCATTTGGAGCGTCAAAAAGGGGGTATTGGCATGCGTGGTCCTGGGGAAACCGAGATTGAAACCGATAGGCGTATTGTGCGCGATAAAATATCCTTGCTTAAAGAAAAATTAAAAATTATTGACAAGCAAATGTCGGTTCAACGTGGGAATCGGGGGGCCATGGTACGTGTTGCTTTGGTGGGATATACCAATGTGGGGAAATCGACCTTAATGAACGTTATCAGCAAAAGCGAGGTGTTTGCAGAAAACAAGTTGTTCGCCACGTTGGATACTACCGTTAGAAAAGTGGTCATTCAAAATCTGCCCTTTTTATTAAGTGACACCGTTGGGTTTATCAGAAAGCTGCCCACACAATTGGTTGAGAGTTTTAAAAGCACCTTGGATGAAGTGCGGGAAGCCGATTTGCTGTTGCATGTAGTAGATATTTCGCATCCAAATTTTGAAGAGCATATAGAGTCTGTAAACAAAGTTTTGGGTGAAATTAAAAGTTCGGACAAGCCCACTATCATGGTGTTCAATAAAATTGATGCTTACAAAGCAGAACCTTTGGATGCGGATGATTTGGAAACCGAAAGATCTTCGGCTCATTACTCTTTAGAAGAATGGAAAAGATCATGGATGAATAAAGTGGGGAAAAATAATGCCCTGTTTATTTCGGCACTCAATAAAGAGAATTTAGAAGATTTCAAAAAACGTGTTTATGATGAGGTCCGTGAGATTCACATCACCCGTTTCCCTTATAATAAATTCCTATATCCAGATTATGAGGATCTTAATTAAGAAGTGCTAATTATATGGAGTGGATTAAAAGCATGCTTAAAAAGAAATGGGTCAAGTGGGGATTAATTGTTTTTTCCTCCATTTTATTATTCTTTATAGCACTTTTTATCAGTATTTATTTAGGTCTTTTTGGGAAAGTGCCAACCAGTAAAGAACTGAGTTCCATCAAACAAGAAGAAGCCACCCAAGTTTTAGATAAAGACGGGCAATTAATAGGCAAATATTATATTTACGATCGGCAGCCTTTACACTATAATGATTTTCCCAAACACCTGATAGACGCTTTAATTGCAACCGAAGATGTTCGTTTTTTTGAACATGACGGTATCGACAATGTGAGTCTGTTGCGCGTATTCGTAAAAAGTATTCTTTTGCGCGATAAATCCGCTGGAGGTGGAAGCACCATTACCCTGCAATTGGCAAAGAATCTGTATGGTAGAAATGAGTATCGGTTCTTTAGCATGGTGATAAATAAGTTCCGGGAATCCATTATTGCGAAACGTATTGAGGCTATTTATTCCAAAGAAGACATTCTTACCATGTACTTGAATACCGTTCCTTTTCCTGATAACACGTATGGTGTAGAAAGTGCAGCACGTAAATTTTTCAACAAACCTGCCATGCAACTTACAAAAGCGGAAGCTGCAACCTTGGTGGGCACACTAAAAGCGAACAATTATTACAACCCCCGATTGTACCCCGAAAGAAGCTTACAGCGACGGAATGTGGTACTCAATCAAATGGTAAAATATGGCAACATGCCACAAGATTCCGCAAATTTTTATACTAAACAGGCTTTGGGATTGGATTATAAATCGTTTAACCACGATGTGGGCATAGCGCCCTATTTTAGGGAACAGGTCAAAAAAGAATTGGCGGCTATATTGGACAGCATTAAAAAACCAAATGGCGAAGCTTATGATCTGTATCGTGATGGCCTTATAGTGCATACCACGCTCGATATGGGTATGCAACAATTGGCAGAAGACGCCATGAAAGAACACCTGGAAGTTTTACAAAAGGATTTTGAAATATCATATGGCAATCGAGTGCCGTGGCAAACCAATGAAAAACTTATTGAAGCACCCCTTAAAGCACTACCAAAATATCTGTCCTATAAAAAAGCAGGTTTGACGGATGCTCAAATTTACGATTCACTTTCAGTAAAACACAACACGGAATTGTTTGAATGGAAGGGCGATACCATTAAGAAGGTGAGTGTTTTGGATAGTTTACAGCATTATCTAAAATTTTTAAACACGGGCATGCTAAGTATCGAACCTAAAACGGGTGCCATAAGAACGTACATTGGCGGGATTGATTACCGTTTTTTTAAGTACGACCATGTCTCCCAAAGTGAACGGCAGGTAGGTTCCACGTTTAAACCTTTTGTGTATACCGCAGCGATTGAAAATGGTATGAAACCATGCACGTATTTTTCGGTGGGAGCAGTTACTTATAGCAATTATGATGACTGGACACCTACAAACTCGGGTGCCGAAGATGAGGATCCGCACCTGAACTATAACCTTGAAATGGCTTTGAGCAATTCAGTAAACACCATTGCCGTGAAAGTATTGAACGAAGTGGGCATTGATAAGGTTTTGGAACAGGCTAATAAAATGGGAATTACAAAAGAATTACCAAAATTGCCTTCCATAGCTTTGGGAGTTACAGAGATTAATTTAAAGGAACTCACAGGTGCTTATGCCAGTTATGTAAACAAAAGTAAACCTGTAAAACCATATTGCATTACAAAAGTAATGGACAGAAACGGAAACGTGATCGCCTCTTTTGAACCTAAAAAAACCGATCCAGCATTTAGTGATTACACCAGACAAGTGATGCTTGAAATAATGAAATCGACCGTGAATGAGGGAACGGCAGCCCGATTGAGATCTTCATACAATTTAACCAACGATATTGCGGGAAAAACTGGCACTACACAAAATAATAAGGATGGTTGGTTTGTAGGTATAACGCCCAACTTGGTAACGGTTACTTGGGTTGGGAATGATAACCATAGTATCGGGTTTAAATCTACCTTTATGGGACAAGGCGCCAATTCTGCATTGCCTATTTTTGCTAAATTCTACCAGAAGCTAAGTTCAGATTCTACATATAACAACCTTACAAAAAGCCATTTTGAAACGCCTTCAGATGAAGTTGTTTCCAATTTAAACTGCGAAGAAACCAAACGTGATGGGTTTTTTAAACGCCTATTTACAAAGAAGCATAAAACAAGAAAGTTTAAAGGGGAAAAGTAAAAAGTTTAAAGGGGAAAAGTAAATAGAAAAGCAATAAAAAATGCGCTCCGTTTTTTAGGAAGCGCATTTTTTATTAAAAGGGATTTCTTAATTTAAAACTTGTAGCTTAAACCAAGTACCCAGTATGTTTGTAGTTTATTATCTAAGTCATCAAAAGAAGTAGCTTCAGCAGGTGTTTGGGCCAATGCGTAACTAAGTGCTTCTTGTTTGTTATTTCTCAAGCCAATATCAAAACCAACACCGATCATTTTCCAAAGGGTGTAACCAAAAGAGTTGTTCCAAGTCCAGTTACTTAAATTGGAACTTTTATAACTTTGGAATAGAGATAAGTTTGTCTTAAAGCTTACAGCATCAATTTGTCGCGTATAATCCACAAGTATTTTGGTTCCGTAAGATGATTTGTACACAGCGTCGGTTTTGCTAAATACTAAGTTATAGTTTAAAGGGTGCACCACCACAACAAGATCTTCAATTGGTGTCCAAGTGGCACCAACACCCATATCTAAATATCCCGGGTTATTAAAGTTGTTTAAAATGGTCGTTCTATATTCCCCTAAGCCAGAAAGCGCAAAGGTTTCGCTTAATTTATGACCGTATAGAGAAGAGACATTGAAAACATCAGTGGCTTCTCTAAATTTACTGTTATCGTTTGGGTTATCCTTATCATCAAACCGAATCCAAGATAAATTGATATTTCCAGCATTTCTCCAAAAGAAGGTTTCCTTATCAAGATTTGCAAAAGCATTTGCTGTAAACCCAATGCTTCCCGCTTTATTATTAGGCGATTTTTGTGCGTACCAATTGCTAAAGTTAGAAAAACTGCCCCCTATGGTTCCAAAAGCACCTTTTTTCCATCCAGGGAAGGCATCAATTTTACCTTGGGTTGTGTTAACACGTTCTTGAGCGGCTTTAAGTGAATCTTTTTGAACAGCTAAGGTTTCTTTTAATTCTTCTAAAGTTTGAGCTTGTACATAAATGATCCCGATAAAAAAGGTTATGGCCAATAATGCTTTTTTCATTTTAAATTTTATTAAAATTTGTGCAAATATAAGCTTTTGACCCTTTCATGATAAAGAGGTCACATTTTTTTAGTAAGAATCACTTGCTTTTGTATAATGGAACTGAAGAACATGCTTCGCCATACATAATGGATTTGGCAATAGGTTTTAACTTATTTGCCAGCATAATGTAAGCATTTTGAGGAACTGGTTTTTTTGAACACCCTTTGATGATGATTGGAGTATCTTTATATTCCGAAACGTCAAGATTGCCAATAACATCTTGATAAATGCACGTTTCTAAAGTTTCCAGATTGCCAATAACAACCTTTTTTGCATAAGGCTCTAAATGAATGCTGATGAGCATGAAAGCCCACCCGGGAATAATGGCATCTGTGCTACAAGTCAATGCAACATAGTTATCTTGGTATTGCGACCAGTTAAATGCTGCTATCTGGTTTCTGAAATCCTTTTCACGCAACACCAAACCTTCCCAAAGCCAATCTTTAATGTTAAACAGTACACGTTGCCCTTTTGGATAATAATCCTCAAGGTTAACGGTTACTAATTTGCTGTTCGCTACGCGATTTATGATGTCGTCTTTCAAAAAATGTAATTGTTAAGTGGTTTGCTGTTTAGTTACCGTACTGCCAACTGCGACTGATCACTGCAACTGATCCCGATAGCTCCCATGTTTGCAAAGTTATAAATTTAAAAAACATAAAGCTTTAAGTTTGTGATCATAAAGTGAAAAAGAATGGGAGTGTAGGCCCGATATCAAATAGCCCATGGGGGCAAACGTTTTTATGGACTTAATAATCTTTGTGGTCCCTATGGCCATGGGGACCTGTAATACTTTGTGTGCCTTACTGCCTGCCGCTACCGTGTACCCACAAGTTTGAAAATAATTTTTTTGTGTTTTTACACGCATACCGCGTAGCGGTTATGGTATTGTAGTCATATCATATCTGCCGACTACCTGTTCCCCGTAGGGGATATACATTAAAATCATTAACGTTTTCCTCATGACTATGTGTGTCCTGTATTTTTATTGATAAAAAATCAATATTCCATAACAGGCGTTTAAAATCGTATGTCGGGGTATAACTCCTACGGAGTAAAACGTAAAGGTATAAACAGTTTCTACAATACTTGATGTCCTACGGGCAAAACAACTATTCCCCAAAAAGATGTGGTTGCACGGTAGCTACCGGAAGGAAGGGGGTCACAAAGCAAAAAACCATTGCATAAAGGAGTTTATCATGAGATATGCGAATCAAGGGTTTAAAATATTGTAACTATTCAACCGAGTGAAAATTGGAGTGCGCGCTTAACTTAGGGGCGTTAGCCCTGTAGTCTTAGTAGTAGCAAAATGGGCCATGATGATGGATTAGGGGCTTTAGCCCTGACATCTTTGATAAAATAATTGTGTACGTGTTTGCCATGTTTATTAAATTTCAGGGCTATATCTTTTTTGTTCATTATCGTGTTATTTTGTGAAGATAACAGGACTACGCCCTTTTTTATTTAATTAACGTTTGTATCTGCGACCATTTTAGGGCTAACGCCCCCAATATTGTCTTATAAATCGTAATGGGTTTTACTTTTCAACACTTGATTCGCATGAGTTATATAAGAACATTTTTTAAAGGCGCTTGCCCTGAAGCTTTGGTAGCTGTCCAAAGAAAATTGCTGGAAATGATCTATATATTGTTCAAAAGTCCTAAAAATATATCAGCAGGATACTTAATATGGCCTAAATCCCTTTCAAGGTTCGATTATTTACAAAGAAGCTCAATAGGGTTTTTAAATGATGGTTCAGGCTGTTGGGTATTAAATTCCGTAAGTTTCAATTGTGTATTCCTGCCTTGGCAGGAAAGGCAAAGCCAAAAAGATTTAGCGAAAAGCCCGACCGCTTGCCTGAGCGGAGACGAATGCTGCGGTAACGCCATAAAAAAAAGCAAACCCAATTATGGGCTTGCTTTAATGTTTAATACGTTAAAACTTTTATTTCGCCTGGGCGTAACGCTTCTCAACTTCGGACCAGTTGATCACATTAAAAAATGCAGTAATGTAATCTGGACGACGGTTTTGGTAGTTTAAATAATAAGCGTGTTCCCAAACATCCAATCCAAGAATGGGTGTGCCTCCACATCCTACACTTGGCATGAGTGGATTGTCTTGGTTCGGCGTAGAACAAACTTCAACTTTTCCTCCTTTATGTGCACACAACCATGCCCAACCAGAACCGAAACGTGTTGCAGCAGCTTTACTGAAGGCATCTTTAAACACATCTACAGATCCAAAGGCAGCTATGATGGCGTCTTTTAATTCGCCAGAGGGTTGCCCTTTTCCTTCTGGTTTCATAATCTCCCAAAATAATGAGTGATTGTAAAACCCACCACCATTATTTCTAACGGCATTATTGCTCATATCAAGATTCCCAAGAATGTTTTCAATGGTTTTTCCTTCTAAATCGGTTCCTTCAATGGCAGCATTTAAATTGTTTGTATACCCTTGATGGTGTTTTGTATGGTGTATCTCCATAGTTCGTGCATCGATATGAGGCTCTAAAGCATCATACGCATATCCTAATTTTGGTAATTCGAAAGCCATAATTTTCTATTTTTTTTCTATTAATATTATTATCTTTTCCAAATTTACGGATAAAAGGCATCAATTAAAAATAATAAATAGCTATCCAATCATCAATAGTTTTTATATTGTATGCAAAATTTGAGTTTATGCAACAATCCCAACCCTTCACAGTTTATAACGCTTCGGCAGGTAGTGGCAAAACGTTTACGCTGGTAAAAGAGTATTTAAAAATTTTATTCCAATCGAATAATCCACAACAATTTAAGCGCATTTTGGCCCTTACCTTTACCAATAAAGCGGTTGCCGAAATGAAAGACCGCATTATTGATACCTTAAAACAGTTTTCAGATAAAGACATTTTAGAAACGCCCAACACTATGTTTAAGTCGATTTGTGAAGATTTGCAAATGGAACCTTTTGTGCTTCATGTTAAATCCGACAAATTACTGAACACCATATTGCACAACTATGCCGCGTTTGATATCAGTACCATCGATGGGTTTACGCATAAATTGATTCGGACTTTTGCATACGATTTAAAATTGCCATTGAATTTTGAAGTGGAATTGGACCAGGAAGCCTTATTGAATGAAGCGGTGGACAGTTTAATTTCTAAAGCAGGTACCGATGCAGCCTTGACAAAAATTTTAGTGGACTTTGCCATTGAAAAAGCCGATGACGATAAAAGTTGGGATGTGTCTTTTGATTTTAATAAGATTGCCAAACTGTTGGTAAATGAAAATGATATTCCTTATATAAACACTTTAAAAGATAAAACCTTAGAGGATTTCAAGGTGCTTAAAGCGCAATTAAAAAAAGAAATTATTTTAGTAGAAACTTCTATTGTTGAACAATCTAAACATGTTTTGACCTTCATTGAAGAAGCAGGATTGGAGCATAACGATTTTTCGGGCAGCTATATGCCAAAGCATTTTATCAATTTATCGAACACTCAATTCGACGTCAATTTTGAAGCAGGTTGGCAACAGGATATTGAAAGCAAAACGCTTTACCCTAAGCGGGTTTCGAACGACATTGCCTCCATTATCGAACAAATTCAACCCCAAATAGCAACCGCTTATTACGAAACCAAAAAAGCCGTTTTCCATTATAAATTTTTAAAGGCTTTTTATAAAAATGTAACGCCGCTATCGGTTTTGAACGCCATCAACAATGAACTGAAAATACTGAAAGAAGACCAAAACAAAATGCTCATTTCAGAATTCAACAGCATTATAAGCAACGAAATAAAAAACCAACCCACCCCTTTTATTTACGAGCGCATTGGCGAAAAATTCAAGCATTATTTTATTGATGAATTCCAGGATACCTCGGTATTGCAATGGGAAAATTTAATACCGCTGTTGGATAATGCCCTTGCCGCAGAAACCGGAAGCACGATGATTGTGGGCGATGCCAAACAAGCTATTTACCGTTGGCGCGGAGGGAAAGCAGAACAGTTTATTGGCTTATTTAATAATGAAAATCCGTTTTTCGCAAAAAAAAAGGTTGAAAACCTTCCAACCAATTACAGAAGTTTTCAGGAAATAGTGGCATTTAACAATGCTTTTTTTAAGTATTTGTCAAGTTTGGTTTTTACTAAAAAAGATTATCAAAATCTGTATGAAAACGCACATCAAAATAGCTTTCTGGAAGAAGCGGGTTATGTGGAATTGTCGTTTTTGGATATTGATAAAGAAGATGATAGAGACGCCGTGTTCTCTGAAAATGTTTTAACAACCATCCATAAATGTCAAGAAAACGGTTATAACCTAGAGGATATTTGTGTTTTGGTTAGAAAGAAAAAAGAAGGTGTAGCCATTGCAAATTATTTGAGCCAGCATAAAATCCCCATTATGTCTTCTGAAACCTTATTGATAAACAATGCGCCCGAAGTTGTTTTTATAAATGAGTTGATGGCGCTTTTGATCCAGCCAAAAAACAATGAAATTAAAATTGCGGTTTTAAATTATTTAACGACTTTGTTTGATATTGAAAATAAACACGACTTTTTCTGCAATCATTTAAACCTAAAATTATCGCAGTTATTTAAAAGTTTTGAAACTTTCAATGTTTATATTGATAGCAATAAGTTGTTGCAACTTCCCTTATTCGATTTGGCCGAAACCATTGTGAGAAGTTTTAATCTGGTAAAAACATCCAACGCTTACGTACAATTTTATTTGGATGTTGTTTTGGATTTTTCACAAAAAAAAGGGTCTGATATTTCTGGGTTTTTAGATTATTTCGACACCAAAAAAGAGAGTTTAAGTATCGTGTCGCCCAAAGGGCAGAACGCGGTACAGATCATGACCATTCACAAATCAAAAGGGTTGGAATTTCCCGTGGTTATTTTTCCTTATGCCGATTTGGATATATATAGAGAGTTAGAACCTAAAGAGTGGTTTGAGCTAGAAAAAGACAAGTATAATGGCTTTTCAAATACATTATTGAATTTTAATAAAGACTTTGAAAATTTTGGTGAGCGTGGATTGAAAATTTTCAATAACCACAAATCAGAGCAAGAACTTGATAATATGAACCTGCTTTACGTAACCTTAACAAGAGCTATTGAACAGTTATACATTATTTCTACCCACGAAACTGCTTCAAAAGGAGATTTTACCAGTAAAAAATATTCTGGGTTGTTTATCAATTATCTGCAACATATTGGCGTTTGGAACGATTCGCAAAATGTTTATAATTTTGGTGATGAAAAAAAAGTAAGTGTACAGAAAACAGCTTCAACAGAAAACACCATCCAACTAGAATTTATATCCACATCTAAAGAAACCCACAATATAAAAGTAGTGACCAAATCCGGTTTTCTATGGGATACCACACAAAAAGAAGCCATCGAAAAAGGGAACCTTATCCATACGATCATGTCTAAAATCATCACTAAGGATGATATTGATTTTGTAATGGATGATTTTATAAACGATGCTACCATTAATATAGAGCAAGCAGAAACCTTAAAGCAACTTGTTTTTCAATTGGTCAATCATCCAAAACTCGAAACTTTTTACAATTCAGATGATACTATATATAATGAACGTGATATTATTACTAAAGAAGGTATCATTTTAAGACCCGATCGCGTCATTGTAAATAATAGGAATGAAGCCGTTATAATTGATTATAAAACGGGCTTTGAAGATAAAAAACATGCACAACAGTTACATTTGTACCAAGATATTTTGCAGGACATGGGCATAACTGTTAAAACGAAGATTCTTGTGTATATAAATGATGATATTTCAGTAAAAGAAGTATAACTTTGCTAAAAACGCAAAATTATGTACGGAAAACTAAAAAAACACCTTCAGTTAGAACTTCAAGACATAAAAAACAACGGACTTTATAAAGAGGAACGTATCATCAGTTCCTCACAAGGTGCCGAAATTACTTTAAGCACGGGCGAAACCGTTTTAAATTTTTGTGCCAATAATTATCTAGGCTTATCGGCGCACCCCGACGTGGTCCAAGCGGCAAAAGATACTTTGGACACACATGGATTTGGCATGTCTTCGGTTCGTTTTATTTGCGGAACCCAAGATATCCATAAAGCATTGGAACAAAAGATTGCCGATTTCTATCAAACTGAAGACACCATATTATACGCAGCAGCATTTGATGCCAATGGGGGCGTTTTTGAACCTTTATTGGGAGCGGAGGATGCCATTATTTCAGATTCTTTAAACCATGCATCAATAATAGATGGGGTCCGTTTGTGTAAAGCAGCCCGATACCGCTATGAAAATAGCAACATGCAAGATTTGGAAGCACAACTTATAGATGCTGATAAAAATGGGGCTCGCTTTAAACTAATTGTCACAGATGGCGTGTTCTCCATGGATGGTGTTGTGGCGCCGTTGGATAAAATATGTGATCTGGCCGATAAATATGATGCTTTGGTAATGGTTGATGAATGCCATGCTGCAGGATTTATAGGTAAAACAGGGCGTGGAACCCTTGAGGAAAAAGGTGTTATGGGTCGGGTTGATATTATAACCGGCACTTTAGGAAAGGCATTGGGCGGTGCCATGGGTGGTTATACAACGGGCAAAAAAGAAATCATTGCCCTGTTGCGCCAGCGTTCCAGGCCTTATTTATTTTCAAATTCCTTGGCGCCTGCCATTGTTGGTGCTTCCATAAAAGTGTTTGATATGTTGGCAAATGACACCAAATTGAGGGATACGCTAGAGTGGAACACTAATTATTTTAAAAAAGGGATGAAAGCTGCTGGTTTTGCTATCATTGACGGCGATTCTGCCATTGTCCCCGTTATGTTGTATGATGCTAAATTGGCCCAAAAGATGGCAAATATGCTTTTAATCGAGGGGATTTATGTTATTGGGTTCTTTTTTCCTGTAGTCCCCAAAGAAAAAGCAAGAATACGCGTACAATTATCCGCAGCGCATACAAAAGAACATATCGATAAGGCGATTCTTGCATTCACTAAGATTGGGAAATTAATGGATATTATATAAAAACATTCTGAAATTATATAAAAACATTCTGAAATATCAATGAATTGAGGAAATATTCGATTTTTTTATATATTTGTCTTTGTTAATAAAATTTAACAACTTACTTTTGTTTATAATTAACACTTAAAAATTAAACTTTTGAATATGAAAAATCTTAGCAGATTATTGTTCGCTATGTTGCTTGTACTTGGTTATAGCAACGCTAATGCGCAAGACAAAAACAACCCATGGCAAATTACCATAGGGGCAAACGCAGTTGATGCATATCCATCTGGGGATGGTGTGGTTGGTACTGCCCAATTTGGTAAAACTATTTTTGATGAATTCGCTAATGTAACCGATCACTGGAACATCTTGCCATCGTTATCAACTATCTCGGTATCGAAATATGTAGGTGATGGTTTCTCTTTTGGAGTAGCAGGATCGTTGAATAAAATTGACAAATGGGGCGATAAAGTAGGTGTTTCACCTGATGCAACCAACAATGTTGATGATTGGTCTTATTATGGTCTGGATGGTACCATTAAATACAACTTCTTGGAAGGAAAAACTTTCGACCCTTATTTAGGTGTTGGTGGTGGTTACACTTGGATAGATGAAATTGGTGCAGGTACTTTAAATGGTACGATAGGTTTCAACCTTTGGTTTAACGACAACATTGGTTTAACTGTTCAATCTTCATACAAATATGCGTTTGAAGATTATTTGCAAACCCATTTCCAACATACCGCTGGTATTTCCATCAAATTTGGTGGAGTTGATACTGACGGTGATGGTATTTTTGATAAGGATGATGCTTGTCCGGATGTTAAAGGTATCGCTGCTTTCAATGGCTGTCCTGATACGGATGGTGATGGTATTGAAGACAGTAAGGATTCTTGTCCAAACGAAGCTGGTTTAGCTGCGTTAAACGGGTGTCCTGATACTGACGGTGATGGTATTGCCGATAAAGATGACAAATGTCCTACAGTTGCTGGATTAAAAGCTTTAGCTGGTTGTCCTGATGCTGATGGAGATGGGGTAACGGACGCTGACGATGCTTGTCCTACTACTGCTGGTCCTGCTGCAAATAAAGGTTGTCCTTGGCCAGATACTGACGGTGACGGCGTATTGGATAAAGACGATAAATGTCCTAAAGTAAAAGGAACTGTTGCCAACAATGGTTGTCCTGAAGTTTCTGCAGAAATTCAAAAAACCTTGAATGCTTACGCTAAAACGATCTTGTTTGATACTGGAAAATCTACTATCAAATCTCAATCTGAAGCAGTATTGGCTGATATTATTAAAATACTTAACGAATACCCTAATTCTAAATTTACGGTTGAAGGTCATACTGATAGTGTTGGTAGCGATAAATTAAATCATACATTATCTGAGGCTAGAGCATTATCTGTTAAAGATTATTTAGTTAAAAATGGCGTTGATGAATTTAGGCTTTCTGCACTTGGTTACGGTGAAACTAAACCAATTGATACTAATAACACCAGTAAAGGTAGAGCTAACAACAGACGTGTTGAAATTAACTTGGCTAAATAAATAATTATTTAGGATCTAAAATAATAAGTTTAAAAACGCTTCGGATATCCGAAGCGTTTTTTATTTTTATACCATGGCAACTTTCATTTTTGATGTTTTAAAAGACTTGCAAAACAAGCACGCGAATCTTTCCGGATTAACCTTTGTTTTACCCAGTAAAAGATCTGGGCTTTTTTTAAAACATCAACTTTCCGAGGTTGCAAACCAAACTATTTTTTCGCCTATAATTATTAGTATTGAAGAGTTTGTAGAAGAGTTATCGCAGCTCAAAACCATCTCAAACACAGAGCTTCTTTTTCAATTTTATAGCACCTATAAGCAACTAACAAAAGATTCTGGGCCAGATTCCTTCGAAACGTTTTCAAAATGGGCACAAATTTTACTTCAAGATTTTAATGAAATAGATCGTTATCTAATTCCCCAGAAAAAAATATTTGAATACCTAAGCGCCATTCAAGATTTAAACCATTGGTCGTTAGAAACAAACAAAACCGAGTTTGTTAAAAACTATTTGTCATTTTGGAATAAGCTCCATCTGCATTACAAGCATTTTACAGAGCAGCTTCTAAACAAAAAAATGGGCTATCAAGGGTTGGTTTATAGAGAAGCAGTTGAAAATTTAGAAGCATACATTCAAACCAACCCTAAAAAACAACATGTGTTTTTAGGGTTCAATGCGCTAAACACCGCCGAGGAAACTATCGTGCAGGAATTGCTCCAAAATAATTTGGCACAAGTGTATTGGGACATTGATGCTGTTTTTATTAACAATGAAAACCATGATGCCGCATTATTTACACGACACCACAAAGCACATTGGCCATATTTTAAAAACAACCCTTTTAATTGGGTGACAACAAATTATTCCACCCAAAAGAACATTTCTATTTTTGGAATTCCAAAAAATATAGGGCAAGCAAAATACATTGGGGCACTTTTAAAAAATTTGAAACAAGAACAGCCATCGTTACAAAACACCGCCGTAGTTTTAGGCGATGAAAATTTATTGGTTCCTGTGCTTAATTCGCTGCCCCAAAATGTAGAGGCACTCAATATTACCATGGGGTTTCCATTAAAATCAATCCCTTTGGCGTCGTTGTTTGAAGCCTTGTTCCATCTGCATAAAAAGCCTTCAAACACTTTTTATTACAAAGATGTTATTAATATCATTTCCCACCAGTTTATACGCCCTTTGTTTTATGTGGAATCGGTTGACTATGCTTCCAAAATAATTGAAACCATAGAGGACAATAATATTATTTATGTTTCTACCGAACGTTTAAAACAAATAGCCAATGCATCAAGCAAGGTTATAGATCTATTGTTTTCAAATTGGGAGGTTTCAATCGATTTGGCCCTGAAAAATTGTTTTGGGTTAATTCTAACCATTAAAGGCCATTTGGATAAAAATAAAGACTCCAATTTACTTCCGTTGGAGTATTTGTACCGTTTTAATGAATTGTTCAATGAGTTGTTCCGCTTAAACTCAGAATACCAACATATTAAAGACGTCTCCACCTTATTCAGCATTTATAAAGAATTATTAAGTTCTGAAACCCTGGATTTTCAAGGGGAGCCTTTACAAGGTTTACAAATTATGGGCATGTTGGAATCGCGTGTTTTGGATTTTGAAACCGTTATCATTTCCTCGGTAAACGAGGGCATCCTTCCGTCAGGAAAAAGCAACAATTCCTTTATTCCTTTTGATGTGAAATTGGAAAACAAACTTCCAACCTACAAAGAAAAAGATGCGGTGTACACCTATCATTTTTACCGCTTATTGCAACGTGCCAAAAACGTGTACATACTTTACAATACCGAAGCCGATATTTTAACGGGGGGCGAAAAAAGCCGATTCATTGCACAATTGGAACTTGAGGGCATTCATAAAATAAACCATCAAATCATAGTGCCACAAGTACCCATCATTGAGCCTTCATTAAATACCGTTGAAAAAAATGATGACCTTATAAACAAAATTGCCACGGTTGCCGAAAAAGGATTCTCACCTTCATCGCTTAGCTCTTATATTAGAAATCCCATTGATTTTTATTATCAGAAAATTTTAAAAATCAAGGAACATGATGAGGTTGAGGAAACCGTTGCCGCCAATACTTTAGGTACCGTGGTGCATAATACGTTGGAGGATTTTTATAAACCATTAATAGGAAGTTATTTAACGGTTGAAATTATAAAAAAATTAAAATCGAATATTGAGGAAAAAGTAAGCTTTCATTTTAAAAACGAATACAAAGAAGGTGATATTACCAAAGGAAAAAACTTGATAATTTTTGAAATTGCCAAACGGTATGTGTCCAACTTCCTCGATTTGGAAATTAAAGATCTAAACGAAGGAAATCAAATAAAAATACTAGCTGTTGAAGCGAATAGCGAAGTTATTGTTGATATCCCAGAACTTGATTTTCCTATAAAACTGGTTGGAAAAGTGGATAGAGTCGATGCATATAATGGCACGACCAGAATTATAGATTACAAAACAGGAAAAGTAGAACAAAGCCATGTTGAAATTGTGGATTGGGAAGATTTGACCACCGACTACAAAAAGTACAGCAAGTCCTTTCAAGTACTTGCTTATGCGTTTATGATGCAACTTCAGGGCACTATGAAGATGCCTGTTGAAGCGGGTATTATTTCTTTTAAAAACTTAAGTGCAGGATTTTTGAAATTTTCAAAGAAAGATAAAAACGGAAATGGCGCAAAAAAAGACTCGTTAATAACCCAGGAAACACTTGATGATTTTGAAATTGAATTAAAGCACCTCATTTTAGAAATTTGTAATCCTAATATCCCTTTTGAAGAAAAAGAAGTTTAAATGATAAACAAACAGCACATAGTCATTAACGGTAAACACGAAAAACCCATTTTAATTGATACCACTTACGTTTCAAACAAAACGGATTTGCCCATTATTGTTTTTTGCCATGGGTATAAGGGATTTAAAGATTGGGGCGCTTGGAATTTAATGGCCGATGCATTTGCTGTGGCCGGCTTCTTTTTTATAAAATTCAATTTTTCGCATAATGGCGGCACTGTGGAGCAGCCCATTGATTTCCCGGATTTGGAAGCTTTTGGCAACAATAATTACACCAAGGAATTGGACGATTTGCAATCGGTTATCGATTGGGTTTATAGCAATCCTGACCTGCAAAAAATGGCAGATATAAACAATCTGTCGCTTATTGGACATAGCCGTGGTGGTGGCATCGTTTCAATTAAGGCAGAAGAAGACCCAAGAATTAAAAAACTCATTACGTTGGCCGGTGTTTGTGATTTTGGAAAAAGAACCGCAGCCTTAGGCGATCTGGAATCCTGGAAAACCGACGGTGTTACATACGTTTTAAATGGCAGGACCAAACAGCAAATGCCCCATTTTTATCAATTTTATGAAGATTTTGTAATGAATGAAAATCGTTTAACCATAAAACGAGCCGTTTCTAATTTAAAAATACCGCAGCTTATTGTTCATGGAAACGACGATACTAGTGTTTTTATGGCCGAAGCTGAAAATCTCCATAGATGGAACCCAAAAAGTACCTTAGAAATAATTGATGGCGCTAATCATGTTTTTGGAGCACATCATCCGTGGGAAAATAATATATTACCGAATCATTTAACGGAAGCAATAAATAAAGTTATACATTTTTTGTAACTAATCAGTAGCAAATATATCGGTTTTGCATAAAACAGTGCTTCATTAACAATTTAAGTAATTTTATTAACA